>JAPOSK010000045.1 GCA_026709725.1 Paracoccaceae bacterium
CGAATTATTCCTTAGCTCGATAGAAGAGCACATTCAATCGCAGTCGGCCTGCGAGGCCATTGATGGGTCCAAATCTCTGCATTACTGGGCCACCAGGAGATTCCGCGCCATAGACTGTCCCGATGAAAATCACGTCGCGCTCGTCACCCTGAACATTCTCCAGATTCTTAACAAAGAAGCTCTCAAGGCCATCGTTACGAACTTGCCAGTCGTCGATGTATGCATTTGCCCGGTGACTATTTCGTAGGGCGTACTCAAGCTCATTAGTTATCAAATCACGTTGCTTTTGATTCAGTGTTACAACCCCTAGCGATCGGTCAGGCTCGTGATACATGAACTTCAGGATTGCATCGATCATGGCCGTTGCTTCAGGGCCGTTTACACCTGCCTTGTAGCTGCCATCAACTTTGACATAGGAAACACCCATGTCTTTGCGGTTCTCATTCGCCGAGGGAAAGACAATCAGATTGTCGTCGTAGACTAGCCGGTTTGAGAACTTAATGAGGCCAGAGTGCCTTGAACGGTAATGCCAGCGCAATCGACGCTTTGGACGAAAAGCGGCGTTTGCCATCTCTAAAATCGATTCGTCCAGAACAGTCTCATCCTCATCCGCGTCCTCATCGTCGACCATGCGGCGGAAGAAGTTGGTTGGGGGAAGCTGATTGGTGTCGCCAACCACGAGAGCCTGGTTGCATCTTGTTAACGCGCCCACAGCATCTTCGGGCGGCATCTGAGATGCTTCGTCGATAATGCAAAGGTCAAAATGAATGTCACCGCGCCTTAAGTATTGGGCCACCGCGAGGGGCGACATCATCCAACAAGGTTTCAGTTCCTGCAGTGCTTTGCCTGCACGACTTGTCAGATCCCGTAGAGCAACAAACCGCTTCTTCTTGTTAATTTCGTTATCGATCAGGGACATTTCGGACCAAGTCGATTTTGGGCCAACCCGGTTTCCTCTCGGTGGATTAGCGGCGCTATGAACACGTTTTCGAAGGTGATTTCGAGCCATCCGGATCAACTGTTTGTCGGTGGAGGCTAAACGCCTGCGGAGATCGTCTAGCCGATCACCGTTATACTCTGATAGGATAGGCCCAAACTCTTGATATATCCGTCGCGACAAATTTCTGGCGATCAGGGCCTTTGTGACTTGAGTTAGGTCGACACCTTCAACGTCGTAAGCAACAAGCCAGCCCACCAGGTCGGGAAGGCCACATTCAGCATAGACCCGTTTGGCCGCAACGAACTCGGCAAACACGTAGAGTCCGTCGGTATCGTTGACGGCACCGTTTAGGAACTTGCAGACACCGTCGAAGTCGGCGTCTTTGGTGAAATGTTCCGTGGGCAGGCCAACCTTCTCAGAGAGTTCGGCCAAGGCTGCTCTAGCTGCCTCCGCCGCGGCAACAACCCGTTTCGCCGATTCCAGGCACGAAAGAACCTGATCAGCCTCAAAGAGTAGAACCACGGGCAGGTGCCAGTCGGATGGTAGGTCGGAAATCTTGGTTGCCGCATAGAACTCGTTTTGGAGGCCAGCAGTGTCGGTCTCGCCTCCCGCAAATCTATCTCCCAACACCTCCTGTATGCCGGTTAACGCCCCAAGTCGCGCTTTCTCATCTCGCAATTCCTTGCAATCCGACACGAGCTCTCGCACCGCCGAGAGAGATTTCGGGAATTCAGGTCCTACATTCTCAAGCAACGATGAAAGCTGATTGATACTGGTTTCGATGGTCTCCTGTTCACTGGTGAGCCGGGAAATCTCAACTTCTAGCTTGTCAAAATCTCCATCCCAGTTTTCCGCGGAGAGCTCTGGAACAGACAAGAGTATTTCCAGTCCATCCGTTTGCATCAGATGTCGAACATCTTTCAGTTCCACACCGGGCAGATCACTCTCAATGCGCTCGTAAAATTCCACCAGTTCAACGAAGAGATCAAAGTTGGTATCCAATTCTCGGAAGTGGTCGCCGAAGAGACTTGGCAAGCCAGAAAGGTTTGAGAAGTTGTTCCGTTGATCCAGCGCTTCTGCAAGTGCTCGAAAATCGGAAACCGCTTGGTCCTTCTGATACTTGGCTCTCAATGAAAGAGCCTTGTAGGCCTTCTTCGCAGTTCGAAATCTCGGGGTGAGAAACCCGAATTTTCCACTCTGACCGATAGTGGCAGCATAACGACGCAACTCGTCTGGGCTCTCCTGACCACTCAGTGAGATGACATCCTTTAGATTCTCCAATTCGCGTTTTGCACGAACTCCTAGTTCCTGAGCCTGTCGGATGAGCAATGCTGTCTGAGGCTTTGCTAGATTTTCGTCGCGTATAGCTAGCACCTCTCGCGACGTGCCGAGCAATATGGATTTTGCTTTCTTGATGGTTGAAAGGGACAGTGCCCTCCAACTAGGCGTCGCCTCCAAAAAAGGCCTTAGTTCGGCGACCAACTGGTTCAATGAGCCCAGCTTATGCCTGGATTTCTCGGCATCTGCCTCCAGTTCGCCCGTATCGACGGTATGAAACCCGCAGTCCGAGCAAATTTTCTGAACCCGTTTGAGATTGTCGTCCCAAGCCGGGTCGACTGGATTGATTGCCCTCTTTTCGAGTTTCTCAACGCTCCGCTGATAAACATCGCAGTCAGCGTTAAATTTCTTCGCTGCCAGCAAGTCGTCAGGGTCAGCCAGATTCCTCAACAGCCCAACATCGACGGTTGCGGCATGGCCCGACAGGGCATCCAGTGTTTTGCAAAGCGAATGAAGGTCTTCTTCCCTGCGCCCGCCTTCGAAACCGTATCGGCACAATTCTTGGTGTTCGCTGTCGGCACGATGATATTCGTCTGCTGCTTTACGGGCCAACTGGCTGACTTCTTCCACCAAGAACTTGTTGAGATGCGGGAGCGAATGATCACGCCAGTAGTTTTCAGCGGTCGTAGTTTTGTCCCATGCGGCGGAGAGACGTTCTGCAGCCTCTTGGACCTGCTCATAGTCGGATTGCGAAAACCTGTCGATATCCTCGACGATCAGATTTTGGATGTCGTTGGGCAGTGCCGATAGGGCTTCGTCAGTGGCGATTGAGCGTCCGAGAATTTCATAAACCGTCAAGCCGGCATTGCCGAATTTGGTAGAGAGCGCTTCAACGTACCTTGCCAGATCTGCTCGATACTTTTTGTAACTTGCGATTTTGGTGTCATAGTCCTTTTCATCGGCTGGCAGTGTCATGTCAACCCGTGCGCGGAGGGACTCGATCACTTGGGGCCGGCTCGCCCGATCCGCTTGGAGTGCCAGGACAAACTCTCCTAACCCGACCGCCTCCAACCTTGATCGGACCACCTCAAGAGCAGCCATTTTCTCTGCAATGAACAACACTTTCTTGCCATCGGCGAGAGCGGCAGCGATAGCATTGACGATCGTTTGAGATTTGCCCGTCCCTGGCGGTCCTTCCAGCGCAAGATTTCGACCGTCAGCTACATCAACGAGAGTGCTGAATTGAGATGAATCAGCATCAAGCACTAGCTGCGGGACTTTGGCCTCAACGCTCGGTTCGTCAATTTGGTACTCATCTGCAAATGGACTTGCTGCGCCGTCGTCCGAACCAACAAACAGATTTTGGACAATTTCACTCTCTTCGAACGAATGTTTATTGGTGTTGAGGTCCTCGTACATTGCCATTCTTGCAGACGGGAAAACCCCGAACACGACCTGACGACGTACCCTGGCTTCAAGGCTTGTCGGCGCGACATCCTCAATCTGATGTAGATACTCTTCAATCGACCCCCCCGCAAAGAGTGGGAACTCCGTACCAAAGTCACGCCTCAGCTTCTCAGCCAAAACGAGGTTTGTTTCTACATTCTCGCCAAGCCCCCTTACCCAAAATTCCAGCCCATCTCTGGTCTTGACTCTTTCGATTTCAATCTCCGCCAGCACTAGTGGCGCGAAGTACGAACCCTGCCCCTCCTTTTCTTTCCATTCCAGAAAACCAAACGCGGCATGCAACACATTTATTCCGGTTTCTTGCGCCCAAGATCGACTCTTGGAGAGCACATTCTTAAGTTTTCGCTCAAGGTCGTCCGGCAAAAGCAATGTTTGGATATCTTCGTCAGTATGCCGTCCGTCCTCATGCTCCTGATGAGGCAGCGGTAGGTCATACGAAGGTGAGACGCCATTGTTCTTGGCGTGTTGAGAAATCGAAATCTCTTGGGCAGTGCTATGGGGAGACATTCCGAGGCGTTCACGAACACGGTCCTTGAGAGATCTTTCGGTCCGCTTGGTCTGCTCCAGCGCATCTTCCGAATCCGGATCAATAGCCTCCTGAGCCTCTAAATATGCTTCGTCAGTTAGCCGGGCTTCATTGAGCGCAGACTGAAATGTCTTGCTCTGTTCATCCTTTGGATCGTCTTCAAGAGCCGGAAGAGGGACAACCCTCATCCGCTGGTCTTTGAGCAAGTTGTAGGAGAGTACATCGGGGAGTTCATCCACTACGCGAATTACGGAACCGCTGCGCGGACCAAGTTTCGTGGCAATAAGCGGATTGCGTCGCGATAAATCGAGGATGTTTGACCGCAGGTTATCGATCTTACCGATTAGTAAGTCGACCAGATCCCCTCGCTTCTGGTCTCCAATTCCCTCCACGGGATACCTCCAAACAGTGTTTGACGTGACAGGCGGATGCGAAACCCTATACCGGTCTGCCTCCTAAGTCGAACCAATGAACCCGAGGGGCCGGGGCTGGTGAGTTTTGCGGTGCATTCCGCGCTCAACATGGCCGTAAGCGCCTCCGGGTCGTCGAGTTGGCCGAGAAGCGCGGCATTCCTCCGCGCCACGGCGAAATCTCCTAGCGTCAGGGCGGTGAATGTTCCGGTAATGTGCTTGTCAGACCCCGGAAACCCGCATCCCGATCAACTGGGGAGACGGGAAGGACCATATCCGACCGCCAATATCGAAGGGGCAAGGACAAAAAATCACCACAGCGCACATTTCTCCGCATTGCCTTGTTGCCTCCCGCTTCCTATCAGTGCCGCTTGGAAGCCGCGCTGCGGTTAGGGGACTGTCTCTGCAAGTGTGCGGCGGGCACTGCCGTTCAAGCGCCGCTTGGGCTAAACGCCGTCGGCACAACGGCTTGCGCTTGTACGACTAACCCGGATATTTCATGAGTCAGGCCTGCCGCGTTCCTTTTTGTGTGATGATTCAGT
>JAPOSK010000065.1 GCA_026709725.1 Paracoccaceae bacterium
CTGTTTCTGATCGCTGATGGGGGGTTGATAGGTCCCGGGGTGCCATGGCGCAGCTGATGACGCGATTGGATGGCCAGCGGCTGTCGGCGGAGGCTGTCAGGCGACACCTGCCGGGAATCACGATGCCGGGAGGTGGGACCGCGTGCGACATTCTGATCGCCGCTGTACAGAATGTGTTCAAATCCTATGATGCCGCCTGTGCGGGTTCCGGGTGAAGTGAAGTCAGGCGGCGGAATTGATGTACGCCTCGAGAGCGAACCCGGTTCCATGATTCCAGATCATCTGCAGCCATTGGGCAAAGCACGCAGAAAATCCCGGATGGGAGGCCAGCGGGCCGTAGATGTGCTGCTGTTTCAGCCAGAGGAGAGGATTGGCGCGGGCTGCGTTGGCGACCGTATTCAATTCAGACCAGTGCGGATCATTGGGTTCGATTGCCGTGCCATCCTCGCGGCTCCCGGCACACATCCGGGCCCAGCAGGCCTCGGCCAGTGTCAAGCCCGCAAACGGCATGTCCCCGGCCAGAGCATCCCTGAGGATCGGGTGAACAAAACCGGCATGGCGTGTCATGCCACTGGCCGCAACCCGGCGTGTGGTATCGATGATGTTCCGATTGGCAAACCGCGCATCAATCAGATCAATGTAGGATTGGGGCGTCATGCCCGGGACAGGGCGGAGATGCGGGGCGATCTCGGCAGCAGCGACCTTGCGAAAAAAGGATCGGATCGCCGGGGACGCCATGCAGTCGGCGATTGTGGCGGCACCAAGGAGTTCACCCGGAGCGGCGATGATCTGGTGGCCGGCGTTCAGGATGCGAATCTTCATCATCTCATGACTGCGGACATCACTGGTCAGGGTTGCCCCGACCCGCTCCCAGTCAGGGCGTCCGGCACAAAAATTATCCTCAATGACCCACTGGCAGTATGTTTCGTGGGTGACAGGGGCCAGGTCTCCAATCCCGAGGCTTGCGGCGAGAGCCCTCTCCCTGACACCGGTGACAGGAACGATGCGGTCAACCATGGAGTTGGGAAATGCACAGCTGGCTGCGATCCAGTCGGCGAGATCGGGATCCGCCCGCCGGGCAAGGGAGACAACCGTCTGGCGCAGAACCGCCCCATTGTTCAGCAGATTGTCAGAGGATTGCAGCGTGAAGGGCCGGTGTCCCGCATCCCGCCGCAGGCGCAGAGCGGCGACAATTGCACCAAAGGCGGTACGGGGCGTATCCGGGTATTCGATGTCGTGGCAGATCTCGGGATCATTCTCGGCAAAACGGCCGGTGGCCTCATCAACGAAATACCCGGCCTCGGTCACGGTCAGTCCGACGATCCGGATGGCGGGATCAGCCATCCTGGCAATCAGGGGGCGGTTTCCCGACTCGATGGGAACATAGTCGATGATGGAGCCGATGACCTCGGCCGAAATCCCCTCCGCATCCAGCTGGATGAGGGTTGTCAGACAGTCCTGATCCGCCAGTTTCCGCCGCTGGGTCCTGTCATAATCCCTGACCCCCGCACCAACAATGGCCCAGTCAAATGCCAGACCTTCCTGCATCAGGCGGTGAAGATACCAGGCCTGGTGGGCCCGGTGGAAATTGCCAAGTCCGATGTGAACAATGCCGGGCGTCAGGCGGGCCCGGTCATAACGGGGAATGACCACATCAGCGGGCAGGGACGTGAGCGTGGCGTTGGAGAGCCGAACCGCCATCGGGTCAGCTCATCCAGTTGCCGCCATCCACATTCAGAGTCTGGCCTGTAATGTAACGGGCATCGTCCGAAGCGAGGAATACGCACGGGTCGGCGACGTCTTCCGGCTGACCCATGTATCCCATGGGGACTGCCATGCCGACCTCCTGTTTTTTCCGACCAAGCGGCTTGTCCTCATATTCCGCGAACTGGGAATCGACATGATCCCACATCGGTGTGTCAATCACTCCCGGTGCCACCGCATTGACCCGAATCCGGTCGCTGGCGAGCTCCAGTGCAAGCGACTGGGTGATGGAGATGACAGCCGCCTTGATCGAACAGTAGACCGAGACATTGGCCTCACCGCGCCGGCCGGCCTGGCTGGCAAAGTTGATGATCGCGCCGCCATTCGGCTGCATGAACGGCACAACCGCCTGGCAGGCAAAGAGAGTTCCGCCGACATTGATGTCATATTGCCGACGGTAGTCCGCATGGGTGATGCGATCAAGTGAGGCCATGTTGAAGATTCCCGCAGCGTTTACGAGAATATCAATCCTGCCCCAGGTGGCGGCGACATGCGCCGCACCGGACCGGATGGAAGCCGGTTCGGCAACATCCATGGTCACCGCCAGACTGCGACCGGAAAGTGCTGCGGCAGTCTCGCGGGCGGCAGTCCTGCGATTGTCGGCAACAGCGACCTGCGCACCTTCGCGATGGAAGGCTTCACAGACAGCCTGGCCGATACCGCTGCCGCCACCGGTAACGAGAGCAATCCTGTTCGCAAGGCGGGTCATGGGATCCGGGTCGAATCCCTGGCGAACCGATGCAGGAAATCCATGCGCGGCTGAAGGTGGATCGTGTCGCCATAACCATGATTCGCATCACCGCCGGCCCGAACAGTCAGAGGCTCAGCGATACCCTTGATCGCAACCCGGATGAATGTATCAGAACCAAGATGTTCAGCGATGCCAACCGTACCGGTCCACACGCCGGCAGTGGAAACGATGTCGATATGTTCGGGTCGGATACCGATGGTGTGCGCATCGAAGCGGTCGGCAGCATCACCGTGGATGAGATTCATGCGCGGTGAACCGATGAAGCCGGCCACGAAAAGATTCCGGGAGCTGTGATAGAGTTCCAGTGGGCCACCCACCTGCTCGATGACTCCGGCACGCAGGACGACGATGGTGTCCGCCATCGTCATGGCCTCGACCTGGTCGTGGGTGACATAGATCATTGTCGTTGCAAGGCGCTTGTGGAGTTCGGTGATTTCAATCCGCATGCCAACACGCAGGGCCGCATCAAGATTCGAAAGGGGCTCGTCAAAGAGAAAGGCTTCGGGTTCACGGACGATGGCACGCCCGATGGCGACACGCTGACGCTGACCGCCCGACAGCTGACCGGGCCGACGGTCAAGGTATTCCGTGAGGTTCAGAACCCGGGCGGCATCGGCGATTCGCCTCTCCTGCTCTTCGGGTGGAATGCGGGCCATTTTCATCGGGAAGGCAATGTTGCGGCGCACGGACATATGGGGGTAGAGGGCATAGGACTGAAAAACCATCGCAAGGCCCCGTTTGGCCGGCGGCAGATGTTTGGCATCCTGGCCATTGATTTCAACGACACCCTCTGTGACATCCTCAAGCCCTGCAATCAGGCGGAGCAGTGTTGACTTGCCACAGCCGGAGGGACCGACGAAGACGACGAAAGCCCCCTTTGTGATCTCGAGGTCAAGCGGTGGAATCACCTGGGTATCTCCGAATGATTTTGTGGCTCCCCTGAGGCAAATGTGTCCCATCACATGTTCCTTGCTTATTTCACCGCACCAAAAGTGAGACCCCGGACAAGCTGTTTCTGGCTAAACCAGCCCAGGATCAGAATCGGTGCAATCGCCATCACCGAAGCAGCACTCAGCTTGGCATAAAACAGACCCTCCGGACTCGAATAGGAGGCGATGAACGCCGTGAGCGGAGCCGCCTTGGCTGCCGTCAGATTGAGTGTCCAGAAGGCTTCGTTCCAGGCCAGAATGACATTGAGCAGCATCGTGGATGCCAGACCGGGAACAGCCATCGGAATCAGGACATGGACGATCTCTTCACGCAGACGGGCTCCGTCCATTCGGGCCGCTTCAAGAATTTCCCCCGGAATCTCCCGGAAATAGGTGTACAGCATCCAGATCATGATCGGCAAATTGATCAGCATCAGCACAATGACAAGCCCCGTGCGGGTATCAAGAATGCCGAGATTCCGGAAAATCAGATAGATCGGCACCAGGACACCGACCGGGGGCAGCATCTTGGTCGACAGCATCCACATCAAGACATTCCGTGTTGATCGGGCCGGCACGAATGCCATCGACCAGGCGGCGGGAATTGCAACGAGAAGACCAAGGAATGTCGAACCCAGCACGATGACGACGGAATTCGTAAAGTGCTTGACGTAATCGGAGCGGGACTGCACCGTGGAATAGCTCTCCGTGGTCCAGCCCGTGTTGAAGAGGATTTCAAACGGTGCCTTGATGGCGTCACCCTCAGTCTTGAAAGACAGGAGCAGGATCCAGAGAACAGGAAACACCATCAGAAACGCCAGAAAGCCGGCAGCGAAGGTATTGACTGATTTCCGTCGAAGTGTGGTACGGTGGGCCATGCTGCTGTCCTCAGGCGTCCAGATTTTTTCCAATCATGCGCATCAGAAAGATGGCGACAATATTGGCAAGGATGATCGCAATGACACCTCCGGCGCTCCCCATCCCGACATCGAACTGCAGCAGTGACGAAACATAGACGAGATAGGTCAGATTGGTCGTTGCCACGCCGGGCCCGCCATTTGTGGTCACCAGGATCTCGGCAAAGATCGACAAGAGAAAGATTGTCTGGATGAGGATGACGACCGTGATTGCCCGGGCAAGGTGGGGCAGGATGACATAGGCAAATCGCCCAATGGAACCTGCACCGTCCATTTCCGCTGCCTCCAGCTGTTCCTGATCAAGTGATTGCAGTGATGTCAGCAGGATCAGTGTCGCAAAAGGCAACCACTGCCAGCTGACAATCAGGATAATCGACAACAGAGGGATCTCGCTGAAGAATTCGATGGGCGGCACATCCAGCCACTGGGCAATATGGCCAAAAATCCCATTGACCGGATTCATGAACATGTTCTTCCAGACCCGACCGGAAACGGTTGGCATGACAAAGAAGGGTGCGATGGCCATGATCCGGATGACGCCCTGCCCCCACATGGGCTGGTCAAGCAGCAGGGCAAAGAGGATCCCGCCGGTGATCGTGATGAGCAGAACCCCGCCAACCAGCAGCAGGGTATTGACCATTGCAGCCTTGAAACTGGGATCCGTGATGAACCAGTAATAGTTTTCCCAGCCTACAAACGGATTGGTGCCCGGGACAATCAGATTGTAACGAAGAAACGAAAGGGGATTATATACCTAAGTGCCAAGAAAGTTCCATTGACCCCTTGACATTTATAG
>JAPOSK010000423.1 GCA_026709725.1 Paracoccaceae bacterium
CGTGATTTCAGGGACAGTTTCTACGCACCCCCCGGTCTGCACCCCTCGACACCAACATTGTGCAGTGCGATCTATCCGGTTGCCCGGGCAAAAGCCGAAAAAATGCATTGGACATTGATCGAGGGGACGGCGACCTGGGCCGAGCCGGGTGGCATAATCAACCAGAGGACCTGGGAAACCCTGCGTGACCAACTCCTTGAAGAGCTTCACCTGGCGCTCCCGGTGGACATCGTGCTGCTTGGATTGCATGGCGCGATGGTGGCCCAGGATTGTCTCGATTGCGAGGGCGAGTTGCTCGAAGCCGTGCGCTCTGTTGTCGGGCCTGATGTCATTGTCGGGGTCACATTTGACCCGCACAGCCACCTGTCTGCCAGACGTGTCGAGAATGCCGATCTGATCACAGTCTTCAAGGAGTTCCCCCATACCGACTTCGTCAGGGCAGCGGAGGACCTTGTCGACCTTGTGGACAGTGCGGCAACGGGGCGGATCGTGCCCGTGATATCGACCTTCGATTGTCGGCTCATTGATGTCTTTCCAACAAGTCAGGAGCCGATGCGCAGTTTTATTGATGCGTTGAGGGCGATCGAGGGCTGCGGCGGAATCCTGTCCGTTTCGCTCATTCATGGGTTCATGGCGGGCGATGTCCCGGATCTTGGGGCCAGGATCATTGTGATTACCGATGATGCAAAGGATGAGGGGGATCGGCTCGCCCAAAAACTCGGGATGGAGGTGTTTTCGATGAGGGGTCGGACACGGCCGGATTTTCTGACGCCATGGGAGGCTCTGGACAAAGCCTGCTCGCTGACCAGCAAACCGGTTGTGGTTGCCGATGTGTGGGACAATCCGGGCGGCGGTGCCCCTGGAGACTCCACAGTCATTCTGCGTGAGATGATCCAGCGCAAGATGGGCAATGCCGCGTTGGCAACCATCTGGGATCCAATCGCAGTCCGCACCTGCATGTCAGCCGGCGAAGGCACCGAATTGCGTCTGCGCTTCGGGGGGAAGATGTCCCATGCAGGCGGCGAACCGCTTGACGCAAACGTCACGGTGCGCCGCATTCTGCCTGATGCGGTTCAGAGCTTTGGTGCAAGTGTCGTGCCACTCGGTGACAGTGTCCGGATCATGATCGGGGGTATCGATGTCATCCTGAACACCGTACGCAGTCAGGTCTTCCATCCGGATGTGTTTGCAAGCTTTGGTATCAATCCCTCGAGAAGGGCCCTGCTTGTGGTCAAGTCCACCAATCACTTCCATGATGCGTTTTCCGCCATCGCCGCCCATGTCCTCTATGCCTCTGTCGACGGGCCGTATCCGAACAATCCAGCCACGAACAGCTACCACAATCTCAAGAGAAAGATCTGGCCGATTGACGAGAACCCGCACGATTCCATGCACGATCCTGCTCAAGTCACTCCCCGGATGGACACAGTCGACCGCTAGGCCGCCACGTCTCACCCTGAGATTCTGCCCGCGGTTTGATCATTTCACACTGGCACCGGATGGTTGTCCCCTGTCGCATGATGATGTGTTTTGCTGTCCGTGACGCCACCGATGGACCTGCGACGGTCCCTGCACCCGTTGTTGTGATGGGGCCGATTGCTGTCGGAGCGGCACCACAGGCATCTGCCTCCAGAATCCCGTTGCGATGGGTTTCGGATCTGAGTTGTGTGCACAGGATGCCTCTCAACCGTGACGGTCGTCCACCGGCCTCCCTGCTTTCGATTTCAGCGAAACCCTGATCCGGCATGGTGGCAGTGTTTCGGCGCGCACGGGCAGGTCTCTTGCGGCGGCAGGGTTCATTCCTTGAATGCAGAACCGACATGCGGTGCTCCGATTGGCCCGGATCACGACCGCGACCAGGACGATTGACCGCATGCTGCAGATCAATCTCTCCGATGATCGAACGGGTTGATCGAATCCGGGTGAGAGATTGTCTGGATCGCCGGGGGCAGAGATCCCAATCCACTGCAGATTCACACCGTCGAAGTCATGACAGCCTTTCGTTTGTACCAATCCAGGATTTTCTCATCCGGGCGGTGAAGGAGTGAACAGGATGAAGACCTTCATCAAACAGTCATCAGGACAGTCCGGAATGAGCCCTGACCGGAACCGCCCGCCCCATTTGACCGTGGCCTTGCTGCGGATTCTCCAGAGAAATTCCGGTAGCCAAACGTTGACGGCCATGATAACCGAAAATATGCCCATCGCCTTTTCCGAACTGATGAACATCACAATAACCTAATTTTTGCTCGACATATAAACCTGAATTCTGTATAGAAGCGTGTTTCAATCATTGATCGGAGGCGGGGGTGCCGTGCCAGGTGCAGCGGAAAAGCTTGCAAACGCGCTGGAAGTTCTGAACTTCCTGCAATCAGGGGGCAGGGTCGCCATTCGCTCCAGGGATCTCTCGCGCATACACCGGGAGCGTCTTGTGAAGTCGGGCTTCCTCAAGAAGGTCATGAAAGGATGGTATATCCCGTCGTCACCGGACGAAAACACCGGTGCAAGCACCGCATGGTACACATCCTACTGGAGCTTTTGCGCCCAGTATCTCTCGGACCGGTTTGGTGAGGACTGGTCTCTATCACCCGAACAGTCACTTGCTCTGCATGCTGGAGACAACACCGTTCCCGCACAACTCTTAGTCCGGTCAAACAAGGGCGGCAATTCGAAGACTGATCTGCCTCACAACACATCGCTCCTTGAAGCACGCGCCACTGTCGCGTCGGGCGATGCGCTGCGGATATCAGACGGGCTGCGACTGTTCTCGGTCGAGGATGCGCTGATCCTTGTCCCCGGAGCCCATTTTGGGAATCACCCGACAGAGGTCCGTACCGTTCTTGCGATGATGCCGGACGTATTGCGCCTCCTGGGCAGACTCCTGGATGGGGGACATACGCGTGCCGCAGGCCGTCTCGCCGGTGCTTTTCGCAGCATTGGTGCAGAAAAAATAGCCGACGAGATCGTGTCAGCCATGAAGGCGGCGTTCCACGATGTGCGTGAGATCAATCCATTTGAGCAATCAGTTTCTGTGGCCAATGCCGGGCGGATAACTTCACCCCATGTGCATCGCATCCGACTGAAGTGGGAGAGCATGCGCGGGGATGTAATTGAGATCTTTCCAAAGGCGCAACCCATTACCGGGAATATCGAGGCATACCTCAACCAGATCGACGACATCTATGCCGAGGATGCATATCACTCGCTCTCCATCGAGGGCTATCGGGTGTCACCGGAACTGATCGAGAAGGTGCGATCGGGTGCATGGAATCCGGAAGCGGTTGACGAAGACCGCGTGCTGAAAGATGCGCTTGCGGCCCGTGGATACTGGGAAGCTTTCATTGCAGTGAAAGAGAGCGTCCGAACGATTCTGGGAGGTGCTGATGCGGGTGAGGTCATCGAACAGGATCTGATCAATTGGTATCGCGGTCTGTTTGCACCATCCGTGACGGCTGGCATCCTGAAGGCCTCGCAGTTGGCCGGTTACCGATCCTTGCCGGTCTTCATCAGGCAATCGCGGCATGTGCCCATGAGCGCCGAAGCTGTCCGGGACTGCATGCCGGTCTTTTTCGATCTTCTCAAGGCGGAGGAGAACCCGGCGCCCCGGATTGTGTTGGGCCACTTCATCTTCGTGTTCATCCACCCATTTTTGGATGGCAACGGTCGCATCGCGCGCTTCCTGATGAATGTGATGCGGGCCGCAGCGGGTCAATCCTGGACGGTCATCCGTGTCGAGGAAAGAAACGACTACATGCGTACACTGGAAGCGGCAAGTGTGCAGGGTGACATCCGACCCTTTGCAGAATTTTTGGCCGATGCGGGAACAAGGCAATGGCAGATGATCGGAGGCGAATCTTCCTGAGGAGTGCAAGCCGCCGGTTCCTGGAAATGACCAAACACCGACAGGAGCGATGCACATCACCATGCGGGATTGTTGAAAGGAATTCAGTGATTCAAATGGGTAAACGGAGAAGTGTCATCTGAGACCTTGATCTGTGATGGATCCGGCAAACAGAAATTGATTTCACTCCGATTCGGAGTCTGGTGCAGTCAATTTCATGCTTGCGCCCGAATTGTCCTCCCTGAACACCGGAGAGCCCGGAGCGACTGAATGCCGCCCGCATCACGTTGCAGCCAGGGCCTCGAAAAGACGTGCGACGGCTTCGGCTCCGGGATCGTTGTGACCTGTGAGGTTTTCGGCGGAAACATAACTGGCGCGTCCGGCTCTCGCTTGCGTGAGGGCGGCCGTTGCATTGGCACCGTGCCGTGCTGCTGCAGCTGCCGGGCCGCAGCCGTGCCTGAGTTGCGCGAGGGCGGGTTCAAGGGCATCGATCAGGGTGCGGTCACCGGGGTGAGCGCCGCCAACCTGCATGATCCGGTCAAGACCGGCCTTGAGTGAATTCGGGATTGTGTCGCCCCGGGCGGATGCTTCACCGGCAGCAGCGAAAAAGATCGCCATCAGGACACCTGAGGAGCCGCCCATGGTTTCGCTGAGTTCCTGCCCGATGGCACTGAAGAGTTCCGGGGTCACGGCCAACGGGAGCTGGTCAAGCCTGGCCTGGAGCGAACGCGCAGCTGTGGCCAGGGTGCTGCCGGTGTCACCATCGCCCGATTTTGCATCAAGGGCATTGAGATCGGCTTCGGCATCAAGAAGCGCATGGCAGCATGTCTGCATGATCGCGTGAGCCTGGGGATGGGTCGATGGGGTGGGTTTGCGGGGTTGCAGCCCATCGGGCAGGGCGACGGTCACGGGTGTCCCTGTGGCGCGAAGGGGTGCCCAGGCAGGCAGGGATACAGGAGATTGCAGGGCGGCGCGATCATTTTCGGTCGGAGCAAGGAGTGAGACAGAGAACCCCTTCATGTCGAGTGATGTCATGAGGGGGGCCGGGCCCAGGATGCCCTCGATCCGGTCCGCGAGGGGGGCACGGTGGAGGGCATGGGCCAGGACACTCATCTCAAGGGGTGTGCAACCACCAAGATTGTTGAGGAGGGCAATGAGAGGACCCTCGCTCGAATGGGTCTCCAGCCGTTCCAGAACGAGAGCCATGGCGGTTTCGGCCGTGGAGAAATCAACACGATCCACACCGGGTTCGCCATGAATGCCCAGCCCGAGTTCAGCCAGGCCTGCCGGGATCCGGTCCTCCCGGGG
>JAPOSK010000581.1 GCA_026709725.1 Paracoccaceae bacterium
GGCGGCTCTGGAGACCGATGCATGACAGGATCATCCCCCGAGGGCATTGCCTTCGAACTGAACGGTCAGCAGGTTGCCGTCCCTCCTGATCGGGCTTGTGATCGGCTGTCGATGACATTGCGCAACACGCTTGCCGCAAAGGATGTCAAGGTCGGTTGTGATGCCGGGGATTGTGGTGCCTGCACAGTACTTGTCAATGGCCGCCAGATGTGCGCCTGCCTGACGACAACCCGACGGGTTCAGGGCTGCCGGGTTCAGACCGCAGCCGGGCTGATCGACACATCACCTGCCGTCCGGGTCCTGGCCGAGACATTTATCAATGAAGGTGCCGTGCAATGCGGGATCTGCACACCGGGGATGATTGTGGCCGCTGCCTCCATGGAGACGGACACATCATGCTGGGCCGAGACGATTGATGATGCCATGGGCGGGGTGCTCTGCCGGTGCACGGGCTACCGCAAACTCATTTCCAGCATCACGAAGTGCCGGAACGGGGCACCCCCGGCGGGGCCCGTTCCGCCCCTGGCAATCGGGCAGCGTGTACCCCGGCTTGACGGCTGGGCCAAGGTGACCGGACAGGACACCTTTGGTGATGATGTGGCTCCGACCGATGCACTGGTCATCCGTCTGATCCGGTCGCCGGCATCCCGGTGCCGGTTCCGCTTCGGTGATCTCACATCCTACCTTGCCGCGCATGAGGGATATGAGGCCATCCTGACCGCTGATGATGTTCCGGGCCTCAACCGCTTTGGCGTTTTTCCCGATCATGTCGACCAGCCGGTTTTCGCTGTCACCGAAACACGGTTCCAGGGTGAGGCAGTTGCCGCCGTTGTCGGAGACGAAGCGGCCATGGCTGATTTCGATCCGGCACTGTTTCCCGTCGACTGGGAACCCCTCACGGGCGTGATGACACTCAGCGAGGCGATGGCCCCCGAAGCAGCACGCGTGCACGCCAATCGTGATGGCAACCATCTCTGTGGTGGCCTTGTCCGGTGTGGGGACGCGTCGGTCGCCATGGTGAATGCCGACACGGTGGTCGGGGGGACATTCGTGACGGCATTTGTCGAGCATGCCCCCATTGAGCCCGAGGCGGGGTCCGCCCACCTTGAGGGTGATCGGGTGGTCATCCATGGCTGCACCCAATCGGCCTATATGGACAGGGACTCCCTCCAGCAGATTCTGGACTTGCCGGTCGAACGGATCCGCATTGTGCCCACTGCCGTGGGTGGCGGGTTTGGCACCAAACTTGACCTTTCGGTCCAGCCCTATCTCGCGCTTGCTGCCCTGAAGACCGGCAGACCGGTTCGGCTGACGTATTCGCGTTCCGAATCCATGATGTCCACAACCAAACGGCATCCGGCACGGATCAGCATGCAGATCGGTGCCACCGCGGATGGTGATCTCACAGCCATTGCCTTCGACGGCACCTTCAACACCGGTGCCTATGCATCGTGGGGACCGGCGGTTACCAACCGGGTACCGGTCCACGCTTCCGGCCCCTATCGGGTGGACAACTACCGGGCCCGAAGCGAGGCAATCCTCACCAATTGCGTGCCTGCCGGAGCCTTCCGGGGTTTTGGTGTTCCGCAATCCGCTGTTGCCATCGAGTCGCTGATTGATGAACTGGCAGTCCAGTTGGACATCGATCCCCTCGAGTTTCGTCTGCGCAATTGTTTGCGGGATGGAGATCGCACGGTCTGCGGTCAGAGTCTCGGCAGTGGTGTCGGTATCGGTCAGTGTCTCGAAGCGCTGCGACCGGCATGGAGCACATGGCAGGCGTCCACAGCACAATTCAATCAGCAGCAGCCGACAGGCCGACTTCGCCGCGGTGTCGGGATCGCCACCGGTTGGTATGGGTGTGGCAATACGGCCATGCCCAATCCATCGACCATCAAGGCAGGGATCCGACCAGACGGGACGGTTGTGCTCCATCAGGGTGCCATTGACATCGGCCAGGGTTCGAACACCGTCATTACACAGATCTTTCTGGAGTCACTCAATCTTGCCGATGCCAGATTCGAACGTCTCGGTGCCGATACCGGTCAGACACCCGACGCCGGAAAGACATCGGCATCCCGGCAGACTTATGTGTCAGGGAATGCCGCCCGTCTCTGCGGTCTGGGCTTGCGTCGGCAGCTGACCCGTCAGATGAATGTGGCCGAAGAGAGTGCCCTGCGCCTGACCGGTGACGGGACCATTGTGACAGCCGGAAGTGAACAGCAGGAGCTGGCATTGGGGAGTCTCGCGGTCGATGCAGAGGGTTATGTCTTCGGGAGCATTGAAACCTATGATCCGCCCATCACTCCGCTTGATGCCGATGGGCAGGGTGAGCCCTATGCCCAGTATGGTTATGCAGCCCAACTGGCGGTGGTTGAACTCGACACGGGTCTTGGGACTGTGAATGTTCTCCATATGGAGGCTGCCCATGATGTGGGTTGTGCAATCAACCCGACCCTGGTGGAAGGGCAGATTCAGGGTGGCATCGCCCAAGGGCTCGGCATGGCACTCATGGAAGACTACGTTCCGGAGGTCACCAACAACCTGCATGATTATCTGGTGCCGACATTTGGCGATGTTCCGCCCATTGTTTGTCATATCATCGAGGATCCCGATCCCAATGGCCCCTATGGTGCCAAGGGACTGGGCGAGCATGCCCTGATTCCGACCGCTCCGGCCATTCTGAACGCCATCACCAATGCCACCGGCGTCCGGATCTGGACTCTGCCCGCCACACCCACGCGCGTCCTCGCGGCCCTGCAGGATGCCCCGGATGTCTGATACGATGGATGGCAGGCCCGGGAAGATCCGTTGCGATGCCTGTCCGGTCATGTGCTACATTGCCGAGGGGCGATCAGGGGCCTGTGACCGTTATGCCAATCATGATGGTCGCCTGGTCCGTCTCGACCCGCACACCATCATTGCGACGACACAGGCGCAGGGTGGCAAGGCCATTCCGTTCCATGCCACCGCCGATGGACAGTCGGCATGGGATGGAGATCTTCTCAGAACCGGGATGCCATTCGTGACTGCCATCGGCGCAGGCACCACCTATCCCGATTACAAACCCGCCCCCTTCATCGTCAGTCAGGAACACGATGGTGTCGATATGGTCACGGTCGTCACAGAGGGTATCTTCAGCTACTGTGGTGTGAAGATCAAGATTGACACGGATCGCCACATTGGCGCCGAGCAGGCCACTGTGCGTGCAGCAGGTGAAGCCATCGGTCATGTCACCACAAGCGAATATGGCTCGAAGATGCTTTCGCTTGGTGGTGTTGAGCATCTGACCGGAGGCAGCAAGCAGGAAGGACGGGTGACCTGTGATGCTCTCCTGAAGCTTTGCAACAAGGAGGCCGTTGATCTCGAAATCGATGCCGGGGCCCGGGTGACGGTCCAGGCCGGGCAGCCGCCGGTCATTGATGGTGAAGTCGAAACTCTCATGCGGGTCGGGTGCGGGTCGGCCGCCATTGGCATGTTTGCCCGGGTCTGGCGACCGCACGTCGATGAAGTCATCGTGGTTGATGATCATATCACCGGGGTTCTCACCGAGCATGAAGCCGGCAAACAGCTTGGCATGACCGCTGCCGGAATCAGGGTCCGGGGTCGCCGCTCAACCCCGGGGCGGTATTTTCAGGTTGCCGGGTCGGGGACCGGCTGGGGCGGGACCGATATCACGGACCCGCTCGACATCATCAAACGCATCGATGCCCGGACAGCCTGGCCCGGCCTGCGTCTGTTGATGGTGTCCACAACCGGTCAGCAATGGGGATATTTTGTTCTCAATGCGGACTGTGCTCCCGAACCCCATGATGCACCACCCGAACTGATGCACTCCGTCCAGATGATCGCCGAGAATTGTGAACCCTCGGTATGTTCAGTCCTCTTCATGGCAGGGGCCGGAGGGTCCCTCAGGGCCGGAGTGACCGTGAATCCCGTCAAACTGACACAGTCCGTGCGCATGATGCTGACCCGTGTCACCTGCGGCGGGGCCCGTGCGTATCTCTGGCCTGGGGGCGGGATCACATTCATGGTGGATGTTCTCGAAATGCCCGACAACTCCTTTGGCCATGTGCCAACGCCTGCACTTGTCGCACCGCTGGAATTCACCCTGTGCCTCCATGATTACGCAACGCTGGGCGGTCATCTTGACGAGGTGCAGCCTCTCGATTCAGTCATGGGTCAGTCAACACGGATCCTTTCCATTCCCTCGGGTGCCGGTCCGGACGGAGACAAGCCATGACGACCGCAACAGCCACCTGGCTGGATCAGGAACGTTTGCACCTGCATCATGGTCCGATCGACCTTGTCCTCACGGCTTCGGCGGACTGTGCGGCAACAGCCCGGCGGGCCTATCACCAGGCCACCCGGCGCTTCGCCTCCATCCTTGAGGAACTTGTCGCCGAACTTCCCGCACTGAGGCGTCACCACGCATCAAGGGGACCCGGCCCCAGGGGGTCCGTTGCAAGCCGCATGCACGCAGCGGTCGGCATGTACGCTCCCCATGTTTTCATTACGCCCATGGCCGCTGTTGCCGGCGCCGTTGCCGATGAGGTTCTTGCGGCAATGCAGTCCGCAGGTCCCCTCATCAAGGCCTATGTCAACAATGGCGGTGATATCGCGGTGCACCTTGGCAGTGGCGAGTCGTTTGCCGTGGGTGTGCAGACGCTTGCCAACACCCCGCTGGGCCGGATTCGAATCTCCGACGATCAGGGCATCGGTGGCCTTGCCACCAGCGGACAGGGCGGTCGCAGCATGAGTCTCGGGATTGCCGATTCCGTCACCGTCCTTGCTCCCCATGCCGCCGCAGCGGATGCAGCGGCAACGCTCATTGCCAATGCGACCGATTTGCCCGGCCATCCCGGGATTGTCCGGATGCCGGCCTGCATGATCGATGAGATGAGTGATCTCGGCACCCGCAGGGTCGTGGTCTCCTGTGCCCCGCTCGCGCCACCGGATATCAGGGAAGCACTTGAGAATGGTGCCCGATTGGCCCGAAGATTCTGCCGTGCGGGCACAATCAAGGCCGTGGTGCTCTGTCTGCAGGGAACCGTTGTGCAGGTCGGTCACGCGGCATTGCAACTGGATCCCGCACCATGACCGGACTCGATGTTCGAAAAACACTCACCATTGTCGAAG
>JAPOSK010000561.1 GCA_026709725.1 Paracoccaceae bacterium
GGCACTTTCACGGCAAGGGTTGCCAACGCTGCGCACACGCTACAAGACGAACAACCTCGTGCAGCGGGGTGCGTACACGCTTGCAAACTCGACCGGCCGCCGAAGGGTCATACTGCTGGCCAGCGGCTCTGAGGTCATGATCGCGATGGCAGCCCGCGACGAACTCGAAAACCGGGGTGTTGGCACGCGCGTCGTCAGCGTGCCGTGCTGGGAACTTTTTGCAGAACAGGATGAGGCGTATCGTCGGCGTGTTCTGCCATCCGGCCCGGTTCGGATTGCGATTGAAGCCGGGATTGGTCAGGGCTGGGAGCGCTGGACGATTGGCGAGCGCGGCAGGGAGGGCAAGGCAGCGTTTATCGGGATGACCGGCTTTGGTGCTTCGGCTCCGGCCGCTGATCTGTATCGCCACTTTGGCATTACTGCAGAAGCCGTGATAGAAAAAGCTCTGGAGCTCTGTGGGCTCTAGCGCCGGATTATCGGGCAGGATTTGGGAGTACGACATTGGCTGTAAAGGTTGGAATTAACGGCTTTGGCCGAATCGGCAGAAATGTCCTTCGTGCCATCGTGGAAGCGAAACGGGATGATATTGAAGTCGTTGCTGTCAACGACCTTGCAGCGATTGAAGACCTTGCCCACATGCTGGAATTCGACTCGGTGCATGGACGATTCGCGGCACCGGTCGCGATTGACGGAAATGCATTGCAGGTCGGCGGCATGACCATGGCCGTATCGGCGCGTCGCAACCCGGGGGAACTTGCATGGAACACCGTTGATGTGGCTCTGGAATGCACCGGTCTTTTCACCGACCGCGAATCGGCCGGAAAACATCTGGAAAACGGTTCAGCAAAGGTCCTGGTGTCAGCACCCGCCAAAGATGTGGACCGCACAGTCGTTATGGGCGTCAACGATGCCGACCTCGAAGCCGGTGATACGATTGTGTCCAATGCATCCTGCACAACAAATTGTCTTGCTCCAGTGGCCAAGGTTTTGAACGAAGCGATTGGCATTGATCAGGGTTTTATGACGACCGTGCATGCCTATACGGGCAACCAGCCAACGCTGGACACCCTGGGTGGCAATCTCTATCGGTCCCGTGCTGCGGCACTGTCGATGATTCCAACGACAACCGGAGCAGCAAGAGCTGTGGGTCTGGTCCTGCCGGAGCTGCAGGGCAGGCTCGATGGTGTGGCTCTTCGGGTCCCTGTTCCCAATGTCTCGGTTGTCGATCTCACATTCACGGCTGCCCGGGCAACGTCTGTCGGGGAAATCAATGCCGCCATCTGCGCAGCTGCTGAAGGGCCGATGGCGGGGATACTTGGGGTGACGGGTCGACCAAACGTGTCGATTGACTTCAACCATGACAGCCGGTCATCGGTGTTTCATCTTGACCAGACACGGGTGATGGATGGGACTCTGTGCCGGATTCTCTCATGGTATGACAATGAATGGGGCTTTTCCAATCGAATGGCGGATGTGGCAGTGCGGATGCATGCGCTCCGTTGAGTCCGGCGATCCGGTCATCAGACCCCAGGGTCTCCAGAAACATCCGGGCTGGTCCGCATGACCCGGTCCTGGCTGACACTTGATGAGCTGGACCTTGCCCGTCGGCGGGTTCTCGTGCGGGTCGACATCATTGTGCCGATGAATGATGGTCGTGTCATTGACGACTCGCGCATTCGGGCAATCCGTCCAACCATAACGGAGATTCTCCATCGTGGTGGGGTTGTGGTTCTTGCCGCCCATCTTGGCCGCCCAAAGGGCAAGGCCGATGAATCCCTGTCACTGAACCGGCTTCGGCCGGCACTTGCGGACATTCTGGGGCAATCGGTTGTACTGCATCGTGACATCGCCCGCGGTCCGGACGGATCCCTGGATGCCGACTCGATTCATCTGCTTGAGAATCTGCGTTTTGCATCCGGTGAGACCGGAAACGATCCGGTGTTTTGTCAGCACCTTGCCCAATGGGGCGATGTCTACTGCAATGATGCCTTTGCTGTCTCGCATCGGGCCCATGCATCAACCTGCGGCATCACGACGCTCCTGCCATCGGCAGCGGGACGTCTGCTTGAAAGGGAACTTGCGGTCCTGACAAAAATTACGACAGAGCCAGACTCGCCGGTTGCGGCTGTTGTTGGCGGCGCAAAGATATCCACAAAGATCTCCCTGCTTGCATCACTGACATCAATGACAGACCATGTGTTTGTCGGTGGTGGAATGGCCAACACGTTTTTTCTTGCTCAGGGCCGAACGATCGGCGCATCGCTCGCCGAACCCGACGCTGTGGCAGAAGTGCACAGAATTGAAGAAACGGCCCGGCAGAATGCATGCGAGATCCACCTGCCCCATGATGTTGTTTGTGCCAGACAACTGCGACCGGGTGCCCGGCATGCCATCCTCAAACCTCCCAGCTGTCCGGTCGATCAGATGATTCTTGATACCGGACCGGACAGCGTCGCACGGTTCAACGATATTCTTGCCGATGCCCGGACAATTCTCTGGAATGGACCAATCGGTGCCTTTGAGACGCCTCCTTTTGATCAGGGATCAATCGCGCTTGCCCGGTCGATTGCAGCCAGGAGCGAGAGCGGCGATTGCATCTCAATTGCGGGTGGCGGTGAAACCCTTGCTGTCATCAGCAGGGCCGGTGTTGGAAAGCAATTCGGTCATCTCTCGACGGGCGGCGGTGCTTTTCTGGCCTTTTTGCAGGGCGATGAATTGCCGGCAATTCAGGCCCTCGGCAACCACTGATGCCGACAATTCCGGCACAGAAGACCTTGCATTGAAACCCGGCATCCATGTAAGACGACCATGAAGGGGAAACGGGTTCTGTCATGAATGCACCCAGACGAACAGCGATATCACGCTTGGCGGAGTCATTGATCTATGCGCTCCTGACGTCTGTGATTGCATTTTTTCTCTATGCGTCATTCTTTGGACAGCATGGCCTCATCACCCAGGTCACTGTCCGCGATGAGCTTGTTGTCCTGCAGAAGGATCATGCCAGAATCCAGTCCGAAGTCGAGGCAATGCGCAACAAGACACGCCGGGTCTCCAACGACTACCTGGATCTTGATCTGCTTGACGAACTCGCCCGTGATCTGCTTGGCTATATCCGGGTGGGTGAAGTGATCGTGAATTGACCGGTCCGGGCCAGACCTGCAGACAGATGTCCACAGGCTTGCAGCAGACTCTCAGGGTCCTGATGGCATGACCGTCAAAGGCACCGGATCATCCAGGAGTGGCAAGCGCAAGGCAACCCGCAGGGAATTGTTGCGCTGCTACCGGGAAATGCTGCTCATCCGCAGGTTTGAGGAAAAGGCCGGGCAGCTTTACGGCATGGGGCTGATCGGGGGATTTTGTCACCTTTACATCGGTCAGGAGGCTGTCGTTGTCGGTATACAGTCTGTCGCAAGGCCGGAGGACACATGCATCACCGGCTATCGTGATCATGGTCATATGCTTGCCTGCGGGATGGATCCAAAGGGAGTCATGGCTGAGCTCACGGGTCGTGCCAGCGGTTTTTCGCGGGGCAAGGGCGGCTCAATGCACATCTTCAGCCGGGAGAAAAACTTCCTTGGTGGTCACGGCATTGTTGCAGCGCAGGTCCCTCTTGGTGCCGGATTGGCTCTGGCAGCCAGATACAGGGGCGAAAAAAGCGTATCCTTTACGTATTTTGGCGATGGAGCCGCCAATCAGGGTCAGGTTTATGAGACATTCAACATGGCCAGTCTCTGGAAACTTCCCGTGGTCTTCGTGATCGAGAACAACCAGTATGCAATGGGCACAAGCCTTGAGCGGGCCTCATCAACACCCGAACTGTATGCGCGGGGTCAGGCTTTTGCCATACCGGGCGAGTCCGTTGACGGGATGGATGTCCTCGCAGTCCGGGATGCCGGTCGCAAGGCCGCCAGACACTGTCGCAGCGGCAAGGGCCCCTATATCCTGGAAATGCTCACCTATCGCTATCGGGGGCACTCCATGTCAGATCCTGCCAAGTACCGAACCCGGGAGGAGGTTCAGGCCATACGCAGGACACGTGATCCGATTGAGCATACCCGCAATGACATGCTTGCCCGTGAACTTGTCGATGAGTCAGAGATCAGGGAAATTGATACGGAGGTTCGGGAAATCATCAACCATGCCGCCGATTTTGCCCGCACCGAACCTGAGCCGGATGACAGTGAGCTCTCCACGGATATTTTGCGTGAACCGGTTCCTCGACCATGAGCAAGATCATTGACATTCTTCTGCCCTCCCTCTCACCCACGATGGAATCGGGCAAGCTGGCGATTTGGCATGTCAAGGAAGGGGACAGTGTCACCCCCGGCGATATCATTGCCGAAATCGAAACCGACAAGGCGGTGATGGAGTTTGAGGCTGTGGATGAGGGCACAATCAAGAAACTGATCACCCCGGCCGGGACTGACAATCTGCCCGTGAACACGCCCATTGCCGAACTCGAAGTTGGCGGGGACGATCCGGCGGCACCGGCACGCCCGGCCAAAGCCCCCCCTGACCCACCGGCAGTCTCTGTCCCCGCGGAACAGGTTCCGCCCGTCACCACAACACCCCCCGCCCCTCCCGAGGCAGCACATATCCCTGAAACCATTCGCTCCAGCGGGACGGCGGTGCAGACACTCTCTGTCCGGGAGGCCTTGCGCGATGCCATGGCCGAGGAGATGCGGCGCGATGAGACGGTGTTTCTCATGGGTGAGGAAGTCGCCGAATATCAGGGAGCCTATAAAGTTTCCCAGGGATTGCTTGAGGAATTCGGAGCCCGACGCGTTGTTGACACCCCGATCACCGAGCACGGGTTTGCCGGTATGGGCATTGGAGCAGCCCTTGGGGGACTCCGTCCCATCGTTGAGTTTATGACATTCAATTTTGCCATGCAGGCCATTGACCAGATCATCAATTCTGCTGCCAAGATTCTCTACATGTCCGGTGGCCAGATCAACTGTCCGATTGTCTTCCGGGGGCCCAATGGTGCCGCCGCACGGGTCGCCGCACAACACAGCCAGGACTATGCCTCCTGGTATGCCCATATCCCGGGACTCAAGGTTGTCCAGCCCTATTCAGCTGCAGATGCCAAAGGCTTGCTCAAGTCGGCCATCCGCGATCCGAACC
>JAPOSK010000151.1 GCA_026709725.1 Paracoccaceae bacterium
TTGAGGGGGCGCCCCCGCTGCACAGGCCTGTTGGTCTTGATGGATACCCCCTGGTCAATACCTATGCGTATGTCTACGTCTGCGCCTATCGACCCGAGGCCTTTCCCGATGGACCTCCCGAGTCGTGGAATGTCCTGATTGATCCCAGGTTCAGGGGGCGTTGCGCACTTTATGATGACGGGATTGGTTTCAACCCCATTGCCGTCATCGCCGGCGGAGGAACCTTTGAAGACATTCCGGACAATATGGAGCCGGGCTATGAATTCTACCGGAAGCTCAAGGCGAATGAACCCCTGCTTGGTGAAGATGCCGATTTTACCGCGTGGTTCCAGAATGGGGAAATCGATGTTGCCTGCACCATCTCCGTGAATGCCCGCGCAGCCAGACAGAATGGCATCAATGTCGCCTGGACTGTACCGAGGGAAGGGTGCAAGGTCGACACGGACGGATTCTGGATTCCCAAAGGGCTGCCCGCCAATGAGGAGCATTGGGCCAAGGCGTTCATCAATTATGCACTGACGCGGGAAGCGCAGGAAAAATGGACATCACTGCTTGGTCTGCCACCTGTCTACCCCGGCATTGATCCGCCTGCTGATCTGGTTGGTGATCCGTCCTATCCCACGACACCGGAGGACTTCGCCAGACTGGTGTCCGTTCCGTCGCCCGTGCTTGTTGAAAACCAGCCCATCTGGTTTGCAAGGTTCAGCGAGATCTTCCAGGGCTGACAAACGCATCCCGGGGCATCGCCTTCAATCAATGGGGGATCATCTGACGTGATTGAAGGCGATGCCGGAACGACCATCCCACACCTGTCCTCATGAACAGGACCCTCAACCGCAAGCCCATTGCCTGGACCCTGCTGGATGCTGTTGAGATCTCCGCCTCGACAGTCTGGCCGTTCAGGGGCAGGGCTGCGGTGGCCCGGGCCTTTCTGCTGCCTGCCGTTCTGGTCGTTGGCCTCCTTCTTGTTGGCCTCGGGTACATCATTGAATACAGTTTCCATGAGCTGGATATCACGACATACCGGCTCAAGGATGAATACAGCATCATCAACTATCACACCGTCCTGGAGAGACCTGTCTACCTTCGCGTTCTTGGCAGGACGGTTCTGGCATCCCTGATCGTCACGTTCCTCACCATCACCCTTGCACTGCCCTATGCGTATGTCCTGGTGCGCACGGCATCTGCAGCCATGAGAAAATTCCTCCTGTTTGCCTTGTTTCTGCCCTTTTTTATCGGTCAGGTCGTGCGCGCGTATGGCTGGTTGATTATCCTTGGCAGGGAAGGGCTGATCAATGCCGCAGTCACGTCTCTGGGGCTGCCGACACTGGATCTGATTTACACGTACCCCGCCGTCCTCTTTGGACTGATCCAGTATATGCTGCCCTTCGCCGTGCTCCTCCTGATCCCTGCGATTGCGGCGATCGGTGAGGATATGGAGTTGGCTTCCGAAGGGCTGGGTGCGCACTGGGTGGCAACGTTCCGGTATGTTGTCCTGCCCCTGGCCAAGCCCGGACTGGTGGGGGCATCGGTCGTTGTGTTTACGTTGACCATGACGGATTTTGCCATGCCGGAAATTCTCGGCGGCGGGACGAACGACTTTATTGCGAGTGCCATCTATGACAGTTTTTTCCAAATCTCCAACCCGGGTCTCGGTGCAGCCCTGTCCGTGATTCTGATTGCTGTCGGCAGCCTTCTGGTCATGGGGTTTTTCCTCGCAGCCGGTCCGGGAACACTTGGCTTCAGGAGCAGGGTGTGATGCGAGGACCTCTCAGCAAAAGACTGTTTTTGTGGACCCTCGTATGGGCTGTTGTGCTGACATTGAGCGCACCGACATTCGTCATCATCGGTGCCTCGCTGACAGCAGGCGAGATGCTCCAGTTCCCGCCCGAAGGCCTCTCATTCAAGTGGTATCGCCAGCTCTGGCAGCTTGATGATTTCAAGCATGCGCTGACCCGGACATTCTATGTGTCCCTGATCTGCACGCTCCTCAGCTTGCCTGTTGGAACACTGGCCGCCATTGCAATGGTGCGTTACCGGTTTCGCTTTCAGGGCACACTTCAGGTCTATCTTCTGCTCCCGTTCACCATTCCCCTGGTGGTCTCGGGTCTGTCGATGATGCTGTTCTTTGGCGATATTCGCGTTCTTGGGCAACTCTGGCCTGTGGGCGTTGGGCTGTGCGCAATCAACATCCCCTTCATGATCTGGTCGGTGAGCGCATCCGTTAATGCGCTTGATCCGGAACTCGAAAATGCCGCTGCCAATTGCGGGGCACCCCCGGTGCAGGCCTTTCTGACCGTCACTGTTCCGGCAGTCATGCCCGGCATCATCACCGGTGCACTCCTGATGTTCATTCTGGCCTTCAATGAGTTTCTTGTCAGTCTCTTCCTCACCGACTCCCGCACGGTGACCCTGCCGGTGCAAATCTACAATTCCATCCGCAGTGTTATCACGCCGGATCTTGCCGCCGTATCCGTGGTTTTCATTCTGATCGCGGTTGTAACGATCGGTCTCCTTGACCGGCTGGTGGGCCTCGAAATCTTCCTTCGGTCAAAATAGGAAACGCTTGCCATGACCAGAGCTGTCGCACTTCACACCCTGGCTGATCTCTCTGCACGGCAGCGATCCGAACTCCTCCTGCGACCGGAAAGTCATCTCGTGCCCTATCTGGCAAAGGTTCAGACAATCATTGACGCAGTCCGCGAAGAGGGTGATGTGGCACTGGCACGCTTTGCCGGTGAATTTGACGGGGCAGCGGTGCGTGCTGATGGGATTGCCGCCACACCCGATGACTTTGCCAGGGCTGAGCGTGCTGTCGACCCGGAGTTGATTGAGACGCTGAACTTCTGTTCCGAGAACATCCGCAGGTTTCATGAACGGCAGATGCCCGAATCCCTGTGGATGATCGAGATGCATCCCGGTGTCTTTGCCGGCGAGAGGGTTACGCCCATCGACTCGGTTGCCTGCTATATCCCGCGGGGGAAGGGATCATTCCCGAGCGTGGTCATGATGACAGCCATTCCGGCCCTCGTTGCGGGGGTCCCGCGAAAGGTCATCCTCACTCCACCCGGCCCTGATGGCAACATTGATGCGGCCACACTGGTTGCCGCCCGGCTTGCCGGGATTGAAGATGTCTACAGGTGTGGTGGTGCGCAGGGTGTTGCTGCGGTGGCCTATGGCACGGACACTGTCCCCCGTTGCCACAAGATTGTCGGCCCCGGCAGTCCCTGGGTTGTTGCAGCAAAGCACCTGCTTTCGGACAGACTTGATGCGGGGACACCGGCAGGGCCGAGTGAGTCAATCGTCCTCTGTGACGAGACAGCCGATGGATGGGTCGCAGCGCTTGATCTCCTGAACGAGGCTGAACATGGCCCTGACAGTTCAGCGTATCTTGTGACCAGCTCAGCGGGTGTGGCTGAGGTGGCGCGTGATGCAGTTGCCAAGGGGCTGGAGCATATGGGTGACCAGCGCGCTGCTTTTGCCGCTGAGGTCCTCGGCGGCAGGAATGGCGGCATCGTCCTTGCCGACAGTTTTGATGATGCCATTGCATTTGTGAACGATTTTGCCCCGGAGCA
Organism: Paracoccaceae bacterium; assembly: GCA_026709725.1. GTDB lineage: Bacteria > Pseudomonadota > Alphaproteobacteria > Rhodobacterales > Rhodobacteraceae > MPNP01. Next base: position 3,576 of record JAPOSK010000151.1, read on the forward strand.
TCTGATGGTTCATGCCGACAACCCCTTCGAGCACCTGGACAGGATTCGGAATGCGGGCGAAATCCTTCTCGGAGAACACACGCCGATCTGTATCGGTAATTTTGCCCTCGGACCCAACGCTGTCCTGCCGACAAACGCCGCAGCGATGACGCACTCTCCCCTCGGTGTTCATGATTTTCTCAAGCGGATCTCGGTTGGACATATGACACGCTCCGGCTATGATCATCTGGCGCCCCACGCCCATCGTCTGGCCCGTTACGAAGGATTTGATGCCCATGCCAATGCAGTCTCGCATCTCAGGGATGCAGCCCGGACTGCCTCGAAAAATCCGCGCCGGACACCCTGATCATGCCTGACCCCGCCGGACCGGGATCACCCTGGGCAACGAGAGATCTGTCAGGGTTGCCCTGATCATCGTCAGGCCACGGGTTGGACGTCAAGCCAGATGCCGTCTGCGGGCCGCAGGGTCAGGACCATGACAGGATCGGGAATGCGCCCGGGCACGAGGGAAAATGCAAACCGTCCAATGAGTGCGGTCATGATAATCATCGCTTCCTGCATGGCAAAGCCGGCTCCGATGCATATACGGGGACCCTCACCGAAGGGCAGATAGGTATCGCGTTCATGTCTGATGTCAGGAGCGAAGCGCCCTGGATCAAAGGCATCGGGATCCGACCACCAGCATACGTTTCGATGGAGGGCATAGATCGGCAGCAGGATACTGTCCCCCCGTCGAATTTCGCGACCTCCAACGGTGTCATCGGCAAGTGCCACCCGCAGAAGAAGGGCGGCAGGGGGATAGAGTCGCAGTGCCTCCTGCAGGACCTGGCGTGTCAGAACCAATCGGTCGAGATCATCCGGCCGGGCAGTCTGCCCGCCAAGAACAGTGTGAATCTCTTCACGCACGCGTTTCTGCCAATCCTGGTTGCAGGCAAGAAGATAGAGTGCCCAGGAGAGGGTCAGTGCCGTGGTTTCATGACCGGCGACAATAAAGGTAAGCAGATTGTCCCGCAGCTCTGTCCGGTTCATGCGGCGGGATGTCCGGGGGTCTTCACCCATCGACAGGAGATGAAAGAGATCACCCTCGATTGGTGGTGTCGTCGCAAGACGCGAGTCGATGGCGGCATCGGCAATCCGCTTGAGCTCCCGATTCGAACTCGAACGCAGCAAGCGGCCCGGACGCGGAATCCAGTCGGGCATGCCCATGATATCGAAAATCGAGATCTGGGCGGTCTGATCAAGATAGTCATCAATGGCCTTGTGGACTGCATCCCGATCGAAGACTCCTTTGCTGGAAAAGGTCACATCACTGATGACATCGAATGTGGCCGCAATCATTTCAGCATGGAGATTCTGGGTTCGCTCCGGATGGCTCGCGACGCGTTCGACTGAGCGTTTGGCGGCCTGTTCCATGATTGGAGCCAGATTGCGGATGTTTCGCATTGCGAAGACGGGGGCAGCCGCGCGGCGCTGCCAGCGCCAGTGATGGCCCTCCGCAATGAACAGACCCATTTGCCGATGATCCATTAAGAATGATTCGCGGCGCACGCT
>JAPOSK010000228.1 GCA_026709725.1 Paracoccaceae bacterium
CCTTGATCTGGCCGACAGAATGCATCAGTCACCCAGGGTCCAAAACGGCGATATCATGCCCTTCCACGCCGATCTTGCCGCAATCCTGACCGTCGCCGGTTCGATGGAAGAGGACTGAATCCGACCGGTATCTGTGCCGGATCCTCGCTCTCCCCTTCTGAAGTGGAAGATTTCAACCGGAACGCTCTGCCGTTCCTGCAACTGACAGACAGTCAGGATCGGGACGATTGCTCCCGACATCATCGCGGGCAGTTCTATCTTCCCGCTGACAGGAAATGGGTAAATCAAATTGAAATCGACCGCTCGCATCGAAGCGGGTCAGCCATTCCCTGAGGGATGGCAACCAATCGACCTTGATGCCCACTGGATCGGCTTGCCTGATGAACCGCCAGCAAAGCCGGACCGCGCTCATCTGAAGATTTCAGCCGCTTATGTTGTCATCCCTGGACCCGGACAGTACGGGGCATCCGTGACTCCCTGACAGCCATACAGGGGAGAACCGCCTATCTGCCGCCGGATGTTCCCAGAAAGAGATCCGGCAGCACGATATCAGGGCCCCAGGGGTTGCATGCCCGATCCAGGGGATGCGGGGCGCTGAGAACGGGTTCCGGTCGCTGGACACGGTCCTTCCTCAGGAACGTCATCTCCATGACATCGGGACAATCAATCCCGCCCGCCGAGACCACAGATCCAAAGTTGCACGGATGGATGTGGACGCAATAAAAGTCCTGGATGATCTTGTTGAAGATGCGCTGTGCGTGATATCGCCACCCCGCATCAAAAAGCCTGTGGAGATCGTGAAACTCGATCACCAGGATCCGGAAGCGTCGGAGAGTGCTTCCCGGTGTCGCAGGCAGGACATCGTATTCACCGCCCTCAATATCCATCTGCAGCAGGAGGTCATGCCTGCCGTGATCACGCCTGTTCGCCATGGGGCCGCATTTCGCTGTGATCCAGTCATTGAGCCGCATGACATCAGGCGCCGCGCCGCGGTTTCCGATGAATTTGCGCTCAAAGTCAAGCCAGGGGGCCAGGGCGGGATCGAAGGACGGTGCGGTGACCGAGGCATCCGCAAGATAACAGCTGATCCTGTACCGCCTGGCCAGTTCCTCCTCAAAGCGTGTGGTTGCGCCCACACCCGGTGAGAAACATGCACTGATTCCCTCCAGATCATCGGGAATCAGATACCCGCCGTCCCTCTTGCCACCAATTCGGATCAGGGGGTGTTCCGTGTTGACGGGCCGCAACCCGGCGATGAGATTGCGCAGGTCAGGCTCGCCGGAGCCAAGTGTCTGCCCTGCCCACGATGACAGCACCTTTCGCTGGCGTCGACGTCGGAGTTCTCGTCTCAGTCCCATGACCGATCTCCCTGTTGATGGTCTATATTGTCGATATATATCCCGCAGATTCTGTACCACCAGACTGCCCTGGACTGCAAAGCGCTGTGAGATTACCGAAATAGAAAAACCGAAACTGCTGACGGCTTTGCTCAGATGATTTGTGGACAGATCATATGATTGAGACTGAATCCGCTTGCGCAAGACGGTGCGTCAGGTATCAGGGTCATACTGTTTCTGCCATTCTCCCCACGGTACATATTGGGCACAATATGCCAGTTTTCCGGCAATATTCCGCACTTGATTTTTCTTGGTTGGCGGCATTCACTGGCATTGGAAACACAATATCCGCATGGTATGGATTTTCTGTCAGGGGAGTGGGTTTCGTGCGGCATCCTGCCTTGGACATATCGTGTACAGTGAGCGTATACCAACCCCCGAATAACTGATCCTCACATGTGGTATTTTTCTCGGCAAGCTTCGCGAACTCGGCTTGCTCTGCAAGGTCCATCCGGTCGACTGACAAATCACCATGACCATTCCTCGGTTCAAATTTATTGGCGAGTATAAAATTTACCCTTTTGCCAAGCTTGATCTGCTGAATAGCCTTTATGGCTGAGGATTTCGACCATTCCTGCCGACCAAGTCGCTCATTGCTGGCTATGGGTTTGGGTCTATCCTGATTTCCTTCAACAACCACTGCCGGATACCTGCTCGCTGCAACTCAATGGCACCACCTTCCCTGAACAGGTCCAGGGCATCTTCAAAAGGCGACCAGCCATCCGAACTCCGTTTGGAATGAAACAGTGTACCCGCTCCATCATTCTCAATCACAAACAGTACCCCACCTTCCGCAAATTGCCACACTGCAAAACCACACATCATTGCGATCATTGTGACAGCGCATGGCACAATGACCATTCTGTCACGCCATTCTGTGAACGGCACTCTCCCCGTGCCAGGCGCATCCCCGGAGAGCAGGGAATCAGGGAGCGGGACAGGTCCGGCCCGTCATGTGATGATGCAGGCCTGGATCGGTTTTGTCCTTGGAGGGGGTGACCGCTTCCGTGCTCCGCTCCGTGCCGATGGTGGAGACAGGGCGCTGCTGTCAAGGGCCCGCGTGTTGCCAAGGTGCAGTTTTGTTCACATGATTGCATACGGATCCGGGTGCAACCTGAGATTCACTGCGCAACGCCTTGAAATGACCTCCGCGAAGTCGCAAGGCAGTGCATTGCCGATCATATTGCAGGCATGATCCATGTAGCATGTTTCAAATCGGTAGTCCTTCGGAAAGGTCTGAAGAAGAGCAGCTTCACGAACCGAGATGGTTCGGTCGGCTTCCGGGTGCCCGAAGCGACCCTTGCTGAAAGTGGTGCATCCTCCGGTTATTGTTGGTGACGGTCGGTCCCACTCCATCCTGCCATAAACATTGGAAAATCCGCGATACCCCCCGGTGGCAGGCTGGGCGAAGATTTTCAGGGATATTTTCCCGGGTCTCGCCTGCCCTGGCAACCCGTAATCTTTCGAGGTTCTGCGTGGACATGTCGCGGATGACATGCCAGTCGGATCTTTCGATTCTTCCCCCGGCCTTGGCCTGTGACAGAGTGATTGGTCTGGGCATTTTGCCAATGGCGTCGCGGACTGTGCGCCAGGGGGCAAGCCCATTGCCCCTGAGCGGGAGTGAGTCTTCCCGGGAAGCGGGATGGAAAAACCACTGCCACCGAGCAGGACAAGCCTGCGCCTGCTTTGAGGCACACCAAAATCGGCGACCTGCAGTACTCCTTCTGTCAGCAGGTAGCCCAGGGCCTCAAGATGTTTGCACAATCGTTGGTAGTAAGGCTTGCCCTTGATCATGAGTCCGGGGACATTCTCCATCATGATTGCTCTTGGTCGAATTTCCTCGGCAAGCCGGGCGATCTCCAGAACGAGACCATTTCGAGGATCCTCCCCCCTATACTTGGCGGTCAGACCCGTGAATCCTTGACACGGTGGACAGCCTGCAAGAAGATCGATTCGATCCATCTTTAGCTGCTTGAGAAGTTCACTCCCGGAAACAGTTGCAATGTCCTGCTTTACGCAGCAGACTTCCGGGTGATTGAACCGATAGGTCGTGAGTGCACTCGGTTCCAGCTCAATGGCTGCCACCACCCGAAAACCACCGCACTTTAATCCGACTGTAAGCCCACCACTCCCCGCAAAAGCATCAATTGCCGTCAGTGTCATGGCAATCAATCAATTGCAGGCAGGCCGGGTGTGGCAGTACGCTGTCGTTTCGCTTCGCTCAGAAAATCCTGGTGGACCCGTTCTGTCCTCAGAAGAAATGATGCCCAGTTTGTCTGGGTCAACCTGTTCAAGGAAATGTAGCCATTACAGGCACCCAGTTGGGCGCCAGTCAGTGCCAGACCTTCGCAAATCACCGTTATGTGGAAATCCTTGAAGTGTTTCCCGAACTTGGTGTGTGCCGTATCTTTCAGAAAATCCTCCATATTGTCATGGTAAGTGACGATCCTGTCCATTTCCTTGTTTGTCAGGCGGTGACGCGGTCTCTTGATCTCAATGATCTGAACAACTCCATCCTGGCTCCACATGATGAAGTCGGGACGCTTGCCTGGGTCAGAAAAATTGGAGAGCGATATCGTCTCTCCCGTTTTGTTGAAGTAGTATTTTTCAAACTCGCTGCGGAGACGGGAGAAACTTGTGTTTTCGGTGACCGGAGCCCACTCAGGGTTGATCAGCCAGGGCGCATCCGCAATGAGTTTCTGCAGATCCAACTCTTTCGTGTCTCCGGTATCCTTGAGCAGTTCCAGACGATGGACGACCTTCAGGCGATCCTCGGCAATCCGCCCAAAAGACGACAGCTCGGCCAGACGTGCGGTTCTGAGGAATGAATCAAGGACTGACAGTGGACTGTCCGCCTGTTCGTCTGCACATCTCATCATGTCATTGAGAGTAACATGCGGGGCAAGGGATATGCTCAGGTTGACCAATTCATCAACGACACTCGAATCCTGTGCTTCACTGCGGCTGATCGTCCTCCCAAAAGAGTGGGCCATTTCATTTGCACAGTCACGGATTTTCCGCTGTTCATCATTCGGATACGCGTCATGAATTCTGGCATCGACATTGCCGGTTTCAAGAAACAGTGCCAGGGTCGCCTTTCGCATGGGATCTCGCGAAAGGGTACCAATTCGCTTGACAATGTGTTGCCCCCATGCCTCAAATGCCTTGGCAAGTTCGTCTGACCACAGGATGTCCCGTCGATCAGTCTGAATGAGATCTTCGTCCTCGTCGAGCCAGTCCGCATGCACTTCACCGACGAGATATGAGCGGATGTTGTGCTCACCGGTAAAGCCTGCCCTTTGATTAAAGATGGATGTCTGGGCAGCGATCTTGCCGCGACAGCAGATTCTGACGCCAGCCATAAGTTCGTCGCTGTAGGGTTTCTTTGAGTATGCCATCCATCCGGTGAGATTATAAAAGATCTCCTCATGCTCGAAGCCGGCACGGAGTCCGTCTTCGGTTGTTCCACCAGGACCGATGACAGACCCGTCATAATTGAATTCGATTTTCGTGTTCGGCATGATTTCGATTCTGAACGCGCCAACCGTTTGTGGTGAAGAGTTACTCTGGGCGTTGTCAGCGAGCTGGATCTGCCAGTCCTGCGACTGGATGCCAAAGCGTTGGGCAAGCTGGCGGTCAAGAACATCCAGATCCGGAACCTTTCGGTAATTCGTGACTGCCAGAGACCCCCACTTCTGTCACGCCAACGCCCGGAAACCGGCGCCGC
>JAPOSK010000147.1 GCA_026709725.1 Paracoccaceae bacterium
TCCTGCCACAATCTTCGCTGGGATCATGGCAGACTGTCAGGGGAGGGTCGGGTGCCTATGCCGGAATTCGGGGTTTTCTGGCAGGCACTAATTAGGGCACTGAGGAAGAGATCTTCATCCTTCCCTTCAACCAGCAACAGCCTGTCAGAGTTTAACTCCATACCTTGTCTCTGTCTGTTGTTTTGGGCCACTAACGGACCTCCAAACCAAGGTTGTGTGCTCCTGTGAGGGCATCTCCGGTAAATGTTGCAACTTCCGATTGCCCGGTATTCTGGTTTCGATAAAGTTTGTGGATAGAGAGATCTTCAGGACAATCACCAAATGCGTCAACAGCCGCATCAATGAATTCTGCACTGTGGCTTGTTGCCACGAGTTGCACATTCCACTGTCTCATCCACTGGCACACACAGTCCCAGATTTTTCGGTGGGCAGAGTAATGGATACCATTCTCCAGTTCATCCACGAGAAATATGGCATCTTTTGAAGCAAAAATCCCAATCAAAAATCGGGCCAGCCTGACAGCTCCGCCTCCGAGGTCATGAAACGGTCGCGACCCCTCGCCTGAAATCGTTACAGCCAGATAAGACTTTCCTCTCTTGCCTGTAAGTATTTCCACTTCCTGAATGTCCGGCATCACAAGATTGATCCCATTGATCAACTCTTGCTTATGACCCTCTCTGACAAGATCCGAGTAGAGTTTCAGGTGTTCGTCCGGAATCTCGTGCGGATTCCCCATGATCTCAATGATACAGCTTGGACCATTCGGTTGCATTTTCGGGGATTCATACAGAACAGATCCGAAAGGCGTGGCTTGAAGTCCTTCAAATCCATCTTTCACAAGCTGCTCGTCAAGATAAGTCCTTATGATCCCCACTGGTGGAGGTAGTCTTCTGAAGTCTCCTTGCATCGTGTCGGAAATCTGTTCGTTTGGGGATGCGCCGTTGACATCCTCGAATCTGAATTTCAGCCTGCAATTTATTCCATTCTTGGTACCACAAAGTTCCAAATCATCTTCAGTCAATGTGGAAAGGGGGTTCGCTGGCGGATTCCGACTGCGTTGCAAATGATAATTCCACAACAAGCCGGGATCTTGTCCTGTGAACAACCACATCGCCTCAATCAGTGCCGTCTTGCCTGATCCATTCATGCCCGTAATCAAGTTGACTCTGGACATCCGGGGCAATGAGAGGCCATCAATGCCGCGATATCGAACAACGCTGAAATCACTCAATCGGATCATGACCTTCTCCGTCTGGATTGTATCTTCAAGGAAACCGACCACGACCCTCCATCGGGCAATGTCCCAGCTGATATTGAGCCTCTGAATCAGGGTGGTGCTGCTCTCCTCACGCTGTGAGGATCAGGGTATCGTTAATGTCACAAGGACTCAACATCATGCCCCCCATGCCACTTCGAAGTGCAACGCCCGGGGGTGGCCTCCCCGCTGTGATCTGATCGGCCAGCCGCCGGACCGGCCGGAGTCTCCCGGCTGATCGGCTGCAATCCGGTCAGGCGACAGCCACAGTCCCGGGAGCAGCAGCCGGAGACGGCCATGCCGAAGCGGGACCACCCCCTGACCGCCGCCGGGCGATGCCGGATTGACGCTCTCGGGAAAAGCGGCTGTACACAAGCGGCCATCGCCCGCGCGCCCGGCCGTCACCCCGCCACCATCAGCCGTGCGCTCTCCCGCGACAAAGGCAGGAAGGGCGATCGCCGCAGACAGGCCCGGACCAGGGCCGCCACCCGGCGGTGCCGGGCCTCATCCGTCCCCCGGAAACCGACACCCGCCGTCAGGACCCGCATCAGGGACGACCGCGGCCGCGGCCGGAGCCCGGAACAGATCTGCGGACGGGCGACCCACGAGAAGCGGCCCATGGCCGGCAGGCCGGCATGATCGACCGGTGGGGGATCGGCGAATCCATCCGGGCGGATCGCAGGGCCGACGGCCGCCTCCGGCGTCATCGCCGCCCCAAAGCCAGATCCCCGGGGCAGGAAACCCGACCGGAAGGGTGGGGCGCATGCCGGCAGGGTCCCATCTCCGGCCGGGTGGACATCGCCGAGAGGAAGGCGCGTGCGGGCGACCGGGACGCCGATGCCATCATCCCCATCGTCAATGACGGATCCGGGGGACACGGGGGTGCCCCGGTCAGCCTCGTGGATCGGGCCACGAAGTCCACCCGGCCTGCGCGGGTCCATCGCAGGCCCGCGACCGCTGCGGGGGGGGGGGCGCGATCACTGATCGTCCGGCCACGGCACCTGCCCGCACCATCACCGCCGGCAACGCTGTCAGGACAGGGGTGACGTGAGTTCGCAGCCCCCGGTGATCATGGGATGGGGGGCGCAATGCGCACACGAACGGCCGTGTGCGCGAGTGCCTGCCCGGGAGCATCGACGTCAGGGCCGCCACGGATGCGGCGATCAGGGCCCTGTCAGGCCGGGTGCCTTGCAATCTGTTGGGCGCGCGCTCTGCCTGCGATTGACGGGATTGGCCCGCCAGGGGGCTGAAAACCGGCACGGGCGGGCAGAAGACGGGGTCGCCGGGGATCACCCCCCGCTCGGGCTCCGCCCTCCCTCCGGGTGATCCCCGGTCGTTGCGCCTCGGGCTGGAAGTGGGGTCCATTAAGGGCCCACCCCTGTCACGATCCCCCTTTTGCGGGGTCGGGCTGTCACACACGACGGATCGGAACCCGCAGGCAGGGTGTGCGTTTTTCGTTGATCACCCGCGTGTGCCGTGCTATCGTGCGGGCATGGATCACGACCCCGACATGCACGATTTGGCCAAACAGATCGTTCGACTGGAAGGCGAGATCAGAACGTCACGTGCGGAGAATGACGCCATGGAATCAAGAATTGATGCCCGCCTTGCCGGAATGCAGGCGGACATGGCCAAGCTGGAGACGGATGCCGCCAAGCGGGAGACGGATGCCGTCAAGCGGGAGAAGCAGCAACTTCTGGCCATTGCGGCCCTGATTGCCCTTGCCACCACGATTCTCGGCATCCTGATCAGCCTGCCCGTATGAGTCCGGCCCTGCCGATTGCACACAAGCCGTCATGATGGGCTCTGATTTCCAATCCGGAACGGCTGATGAGGGCCCGATCAAACGATGGCAGGCTTTGTAATCAGGATTGCCTGCCGCGCAAGGTTCGTACCGCCCTATGCGCCTGCCCATGCCAGGCCCCCGGAGGCTCATGGAAGGATATCCTTTGTGTACGCTTTGTCGAAAGTTCGGGTACTGTGCCGCTGTCCCCGACGGATTTATGCAGACATCGGGTTGACAGTGTCCTGTTGAAGGGTCACCGGCATGAGGGAGTCCATCGTTTGTGGCCTCAATCGGCCAGCGGGTGGGCATTGCGGTATGTTTCAAGAAGTCTTGAGGGCTCGACCAGCGTATAGCGTTCCGAGGTGGCGATCGATTTGTGGCCGAGAAGTTCCTGAATGATGCGAATGTCGCCGCCGGCATTGAGTATGTGTGTGGCGAAGGAATGGCGCAGGGCATGGGGTGTTGTTGTCTGGGGCAAACCAAGTGCGTTACGGGCACTTTCCATAACCTTGCGAACCGTGCGCTGACCAAGCGGGCCTCCGCGTTTGCCGTAAAAAAGCGGAGCATCGGGGTCAATGCAGTAGGGACAGAGTGCTGTGTAGCGATCAACGGCGTGTCTGGCATCGTCGATGACCGGGACCCGGCGCTCCCTGTTGCCTTTACCGGTGATCGTGACTGCTTCACCGAGCGGTGTATTGCCATGACGAAGCGAGAGAGCCTCCGAGACTCGCATGCCGCAGCCGTAGAGCAGCAGAAAAACAGCGACATTCCGTGCTGCAATCCAGTCTCCGGCATCATCATCACCGAGATGGTCGAGGATTGATTTGCAGTCATCCACATTGGCCGGGCGGGGGTGCTTTGACTTGTAGCGGGGACTGCGTGTTGTCTCCACGGTGACAATATCGATCCCATACTGTTCATTGAGCCAGCGGTAGAAACCCTTGACGGCGGAAAGTTTGCGGGCAATGCTGCGTGGCGCGATGCCCCGGGACCGCTCGCTTGCCAGCCATGCACGCAGGGTGCGGCGGTCAACATCGGCGAGCTGGTCTGATGTCACCTGCATTCCGAGGTATCCGGTGAGGAATGACAGATAGTCATTGACATCGCCCCTGTAGGATGTGCGTGTATGGGGTGAAGCGGAAGCAGGCGGAAGCTTCATCGCAATCCATGATTCAATGAGCGCACCAGCCGGTTCGCTCTCCTGCAGTCGGGAATCAGTGGGAGATGATGCCATGTGCGAATCTCTGCTGAACACGAAACGATGTGTTTGGCCGGGTCATCCTAGCCGATGCTCATTCCCGTCTTTTCCCAGTCTGCAAGAAAACTGGCCAGGCCCGCATCTGTCAGGGGATGATGAGACAGTTGCTCAAAGACCCTGGGTGGAATGGTGGCAACATCAGCCCCGTATTCAGCGACCAGAGTCACATGGAGCTGGGAGCGGATTGAGGCGGCAAGGATTTCGGTTGCGGTGCCCGCATTGTCATAGATTGCCCGTATTGATTCGATGAGAGCAACTCCTTCGTTGCCGATATCATCAAGTCTGCCGAGAATGGGACTGATGAACGATGCTCCGGCATTGGCGGCAAGGATGGCCTGATTGGCACTGAAACAGAGTGTGACATTGACGTGAATATTGCGGGCGGAGAGAATGCTGCATGCCCGGACACCTTCCCAGGTCATTGGTACCTTGACAACGATATTCTCGGCGATTCCCGCCAGTTTTTCGCCTTCGCGAACCATTGCATCGCTTTGTGTGGCCACCACCTGGGCACTGACAGGTCCATCAACAGTTGAACAGATTGTCTTCAGTGTCGGAAACAGCTCGCCACCACTGCGTGCAATGAGCGTTGGATTGGTTGTCACACCATCAACCACACCAAAGTGATTCAGTTTCTCTATGGTTGCAATATCTGCACTGTCCACAAAAAGTTTCACGGGTCCAGACCTCCTTGTTGCTTCGTCCTGTTCCGGCCCCGGTTCCTTACCATGTCTTGCCGCACAAGTCAGCCTCTTCAGGGATATCCGATCAATTGGGGATTCCGGATGACTTGACGAAGGATATCCAA
>JAPOSK010000377.1 GCA_026709725.1 Paracoccaceae bacterium
TTCTCGAACAGGTTTCATCTGTTTGTCGGCCCATCGATCTCTCGGCCCTATTTCGGAGATCAGGTCCTGAAAGAGGGCGAGGTCGTGTTCCACACGCACATTGCCATGCACACATCAGACCTTGCCGAACTCAGGGAACTGATTGACCGCCTTCTGGAAAAACCGTGACATGTCACAAGGGTGACGGGGGATGACATGACCATGAATGCGCAGACAGCCACCAACCTGCAGAGTGAGGGATGGGCATCAGTTTTTGACCTGGGCGGCCACGGAAGCTCTCTTGTTGTCCCACACGCTGCCGGCCCCGGAAGCACCGCCGATTCCAAATCCTCTTTTCACCTTCCTGCCGATCTCGAGGAACGCTTTTCGCGTCTGGCGATGAGCACCGGGGAAACCAAAGCCTTTCATGCCCGCGAGGCCCTCCTTTCGTATCTGGACGATCTCGAGGATCTGACTCTTGCCGAGAGTCGTCTGCACGACATTCGTTCGGGGAAGACGCAAGCCATTCCGCTTGAAGATGTCCTGAGGCGGCATGGCATGGAAGGTTGAACTGGACCCGGGTGCAAGGCGAGAGATCAACAAACTTGACCACCAGACATCCCGGCGGATTCTTGCTTTCCTGCAGAAACATGTATCGGGGGATAATCCGCGGGCCATTGGGCGACCTCTCCGTCATAGCAGGCATCAAGGCTTCTGGAGATATCGCCTGGGCGATTACCGCATCGTGGCAACCATCGATGATCACGCGTCGCAGATCATTATCCCGTGTGTCGGCCATCGGCGTGATATCCACCGAAAGCAAGCCCCAGGAGAGCCATTACGCGTTCATGAAAATCTTCGCCATGCAGTCTTTTCGTTGTTCTGATGATGTGCGTGCCGGCCTGGCTGACTGCGCAGGATTCCCCGCATGCGCGGGTTGTTCCTCTTGAAGCTGCGGGCATTCAGCTCCCATCGTTGACGATGGAGAGTCTCGGGGGAATTCAAGTCCGTCGAAACCCCGTCTCAGTTCAATTTTCCTGACAATTTGCGCTGGACGGCGACGGTGGCGACCAATCCCGGCGTTCACAAAGAAATTGTGCCCGTCTACAGCTATCACTACAGCGATATCTGCCAATCAGGCCGGTTTTCTGACCGGAAATCAGCCATTTCAATTGCAGAGGCATTCGCTGACGGCTTGGGGCAGCATGTGGACCCGGGTGCTCTCATTGTCAGGCCCGATCGAGACTTCGATGACAACGAAAGCATGGTTGCGTGGCATGAATCCATCGAATCCGTGTGCAGTCAGCCGATCAGTGCAAATTCCCCGAGTGGACAGAATGGGACGATGGCAAGGCATTTCTGGGCGAAACTACCGATGGTCAGAATGAGAACCTTGCTGTCACGGCAGTTCCTCTGCGGGGAGTGGAAACAATCAAGGAACATTGGGCAATCCGCGACACCAAAGCCCTTGGAGCGGCCACGGGCTCGGCGACGGCCTGCCGCATGCGGCTGGAAACATCTCCATTTCCCCGCCATCGGAAAATCCTGGAAAACCTGTCCGTTGACCAGTCATCCTGCAGTCGGAATGAAGGTGCATTCCTGAGTGGCAGGCGGCATCGCTTGAATCGGGCAATGACAAGGGGCTGACGCCATGAACACCATCTCCAAAGCCGCTTTCACCACTCTGATCGCCATCCTGCCGCTCCTGCCCCTGTCGGCCCTGGCCGAAAAGTGTCCCCCACTGCTGTGGGTGGCACTCCTGGACGGACGGGCGGATTTGGTCACGGTCCTGCTCGCGGCTGGGGAGGATCCGGATGTGCGGACGGACATTGAGGACCTCGAGAAGGTGGCGCGCGGGATCACGCCGTTGCATTGGGTCGCCCGGACGGGCGACACGGACATGTTCACGGCGCTCATCGAGGGCGGGGCCGCTGTGGATGCGCGGGCGAGCGACGGGCTCACCCCGCTGCATGTGGCGGTGCTGTTTGAACGGGCCGGGATGGTGCGGCGGTTGCTTGAGGCCGGGGCCGACCCGGATGCGTGGTCTGCCCGTGCGGTGACACCGTTGCATCTGGCGGCCCACAAGCGCGACCCCGCCATGATCGACGCACTGCTCTTGGGCGGGGCCGAACCCAATGTCCAGGCCGAAGACGGCTCGACACCGTTGCATCTGGCGATTGTGTCGGGAAAGGCTGAGGCAGTGCGGCGGCTGCTTGAGGCCGGGGCCGACCCGAATGTGCCAAACGAGGACGGGGCGTTGCCGTTGCATCTGGCGGGCAGGGGGGACAACACGGCAATCGCCGACGCCCTGCGCAGGGCCGGTGCAACGGAATGGTCGCGGCGCTGCCGTGCCGTCCGATCCGGCTTGTGGTCGCCCGTTTTGCAGCGCACGATCCAAAATATAGCCTGCCATCCCATCGTCGTTGAATTGATCTCCCTGTACATCCAGCCCGCTTCCGACCCCGGTCATCCCCGCTCAGTCCAACAAGGAGCCATTCCTCCCCGGCCACACATCCGCTCGTGGAGACAAACAGGGGCAGAGAGCCATGACAACAGAGGAGACAACTGTCGCAGGGAGCCGAAAAGTTCCATCAGATGACAGTGGGAAGGGGTGACTTGCACCGCGGATTCGTGCCCACAACGCCGGGGCGATCAGGGGCCACGGCAAGGGCGCAGGGAACACCGCAGGCTGGCCCTGCCTATTGCACACAACCCGCTTTCCGCTCCAAACTTTTTCAGGTCGCTGTCCTCCCCAGGATTCAGGCTCAGGCTGCGCCGCAGGATTCCATCACCGGGATGCATATCGTCTGTGCGATTCGCGGTCACATAGCGAAGCCGCGATTGAAGAATGCCCTTATGGGGCACGATGAACGGGCACGATGCCATGATTGCTCCCCCCTGCTCAGGGTTTCCGGCAGACTCCGGTTCAGTGCCGCAGACAGCATCAATCCTGTCTGCAAGCCCGTTGATGGCATTGCGATTGGCTGCAATCCGGTTCCAGTTCTCATGGATTGTGCGCATGCCGCTCTCAGGACCTGTTCGCATCATTTCAATGTCAGCCTCAAGGCTTCCGGTAAAACTTTCCAGTTCGTTGCTGAGAAGGTTGCCGTCATCTCCCGGGCTTCCCTGTGTGCTCTGAACACTCTCCTGTATCGGTCCTGATATCAGGCATCATTCAGCAAGCAGATGACGGAGAAAGCGATTGCCGAAACGATGGCTGCGCCCGCAGTGACACGCTGGCTCAAGGAGCCCATGAGCGCAGACGCAGATTGATTCCGGTTTCATGTGACACCATGATATCAATCCCGTGACGGGTACAGCCCACATTGCATCGTGGCCCGTCATGCACCGTGGGCCAACTTCCGGAGCTGCATGAAATCATATCGGGGCCAAAGGACGACTGCCCCGCAGCCCTTGGGTGCATTTCTGTCCACAATATGTCCCGGATCAGGAACGCATGAGGATTCCCATCCGCAATTATGCTGCGGTCGACATCGCCGCGATCGGGTTGTCGTCAACGGGGTTCAGTCCTGGGCGTGTGCCGCGACCGGAGTGAGGCGCTCGAGGTTGTTGATCGCTGCGACATAGGCTTCGAGCGAGGCCAGAATCGTGTCCGTATCAGCGGCATTGCCGTTGGCCACCTGCCCATCACGCTCAAGCCGCACTGAAACCGTGGCCTGTGCATCCCGCCCCCCCGTGACGGCATGGACCTGGTAGAGCTGCAGGGACGCGCCATGGGCATGGATTTTTTCAACAGCCTTGTAGGTCGCCTCAACCGGCCCGCTACCTGATGCCGAGGCCTGCCGTTCCACTCCCTTGATCACCAGGGTTACATCTGCCACAGAAGGCTTGGTGCCACCGGTCACAGACAGATGACGGACTGTCAGGAGGTTGTCCTGGGTTTGTCCCGAGAGGGTTCCCATCAGGGCGATGAGGTCATCATCGAATACCTCGGTTTTGCGCTCGGCCAGCCGCTTGAATTGCTGAAAGACCTCCGGCAGCATGTTCTCACCGACATCGTAGCCAAGATCGGCCAAACGGCGCTTGAGGGCGGCCCGACCGGAATGCTTGCCGAGCACAATCGATGATGCGGTCAGGCCGACATCTTCCGGTCGCATGATTTCATACGTCTCGGCATGCTTGATCATGCCATCCTGATGAATGCCGGATTCATGGGAAAAGGCATTCTTGCCCACCACCGCCTTGTTGTACTGGACCGGGAACCCGGTTGCATCGGCCACCATGCGACTTGCACGCATGATATAGCGACTGTCGACGCCTGTGTGATAGGGCAGCACATCCCTGCGGACCCTCAGGGCCATGACCACCTCCTCCATCGCGGCATTGCCGGCCCGCTCGCCCAGACCATTGATGGTGCATTCGACCTGTCGGGCGCCGGCCGAAACAGCGGCCAGAGCGTTGGCCACCGCCATCCCGAGATCGTTGTGGCAGTGAGTCGAAATCACCACATCAGCAATTTCCGGGATCCGTTGACGCAGCATCGTGATGATTGCGGCACTCTCATTCGGAATTGTGTAGCCGACCGTATCCGGGATATTGATGGTGGTCGCTCCTGCGCTGATTGCTGTCCTGACAGCCCGACACAGGAAGTCATGGTCTGTCCGAGTCCCGTCTTCCGGCGACCACTGGACATCATCAGTGAATTCGCACGCGCGACGCACAGAGGTATCAATGGCCTCGATAACCTGGTCTGGACTCATCTGCAGCTTGTGCCGCATGTGCAGATCGGATGTTGAAATGAACGTATGGATTCGGGTCGCTCTGCCGCCTTCAATTGCCTGCCCCGTCCTGTCGATATCCTCTGGTCGTGACCGGGCCAGACCGCAGACAATGGCGTTCTCGACCGATCCGGCAATTGTCCGGACGCTTTCAAATTCCTGTTCCGAGGCGATGGGGAAGCCTGCTTCAATGACATCAACGCCCATCTCATCAAGCAGGTGCGCGATTTCAAGTTTGCGCGCAGGTGACATTGTGGCACCGGGCGACTGTTCACCATCACGCAGGGTTGTATCAAAAATCAGGACCCGATCCGGGTCATTCTTCCGGCAAGAGTTCATGGCACTTCTCTCGATTGTTGTTTGTGGAACGGTCTGGTGCGG
>JAPOSK010000620.1 GCA_026709725.1 Paracoccaceae bacterium
CAGTGGACCCATTTGCCGATGCAGCATTCTGAGCAGGCAGAGCGTTCATCCGTGCAGGCAATCGGCACGATTCGGTCGGGATGACCTGCCCTGCATCCTGTGCTATAGCCCGATTGATCATTCCTGCTTCCAGGGGAAGCGGTCGGAACAATGAGGAAGCCGGATGGCGCATGCGCAACTGACAATCGATCTCGGAGCCGTTGTCCGCAACTGGCGACGGCTTGATGGCCTCACTCCCGCGGGCTGTGAAACCGCGGCAACGGTGAAGGCCGATGCGTATGGTCTGGGACTCGTCGAGGTCGCAAAGGCCCTTGCCGACGGCGGCTGCAGAACATTCTTTGTTGCCATGCTCGGCGAAGCACTCAACCTCCGCAAGGCCCTTGGAGATGGCCCGATGATCGGTCTTCTGAGCGGATGCATGCAGGGTGATGCCGAGAGAATTGCATCTGCGGGGATTTGTCCCATGCTGCTGTCTGTCGAGCAGTTCAATCGCTATACCGAACAGTGTCCGGGGCAGCATTATGGACTGCAGATCGAAACCGGCATGAACCGCGTGGGGATCGACCCGGTGGATCTGCGATCGCTGGACAGGACCGGGATTGCAGAGAACTGTCGCCTGATGATCAGCCATCTGGCCGATGCCGATGATATCGATTCGGAGATGAACAGATGTCAGCTCAATGCTTTCCTGCAAGCCACAGAGGGGTTCACCATCCCGCGGTCACTCGCTGCCACGGGGGGCATTCTGCTTGGTCCGGACTATCATTTCGATCTCTGCCGCCCCGGCATCGGTCTCTATGGAGGCGACCCATTCAAGGATGCGGAGCCCACTCTCACCCTGGCATTGCCCGTCCTGCAGGTTCGTGATATCCAGTCGGGTCAGTCAGTTGGGTATGGCGGTGAATGGGTCGCGGTATCCCGGGCCCGCATTGCCACAGTTCTCTCCGGATACTCCGACGGAATCCTCCGTCATCTTGACGGCAAGCTCTCACTTTATGCCGACGGGGTCGCCTGCCCCGTGATCGGTCGCCTGTCGATGGACATGATGACTGTTGATATCACTGCACACAAAACCATTCCGGATCATCTGCAACTCATCAATGACCGGCAAACGGTTAATGACATCGCCGGTGCAGCCGGCACAATTGTCAATGAGGTTCTCAGTGGATTGAGCCGACGTTACGATCGTATCTATGTCACCTGACCCTCAATCAGTCCGACACGGCGACAGGTTCCTGCTGCCATTCCGCGCGATCGGGAGACCGGTTATCCAGATCTGTCGTCATGTCGGGCAATTGACAGTGTTTCTTGTCACAGCATTCCGGCACCTGCTGACACCGCCATACTACCCGACCGAATTTGCCCAGTGTCTGTATACGCTGGGCTTTCTGAGCCTGCCGATCGTCGGCCTGACAACACTGTTTGCCGGCGGTGCCCTTGCCCTGCAGATCTATACCGGCGGAATTCGTTTCAATGCCGAAGCCGCCGTTCCGGCGATTGTGGCGATCGGAATGGTCAGGGAACTCGGTCCTGTGCTCTGTGGATTGATGATTGCGGGGCGGAGCGGCTCCTCCATTGCCGCTGAACTTGCCACCATGCGTGTCTCGGACCAGATTGATGCCCTCGAGACCCTGTCAATTGCCCCGATGGATTACCTTGTTATCCCGCGTATAGCAGCGGCAACAGTCGCAATGCCAATTCTTGTCGGGATTGGTGATATCATCGGAATCCTTGGAGGGTATCTGGTCGGGATCTATCGTCTTGGCATTGGCGAAGTCGGCTACCTCACACAATCCATCGAGTTTCTGGACAGGGCCGATATCGTCTCGAGCCTTGTCAAGGGTGCAGTCTTTGGTTTTATCATCGCCGCCTGCGGCTGCTATTGCGGCATGAATGCCCGGCACGGAGCCCGCGGAGTCGGCATTGCGTCCACATCGTCGGTCGCATTGTCGTCAACACTGATTATCGCCGCCAATTTCGTCCTGACCGATCTCTTCTTCTGAGGCTTCCCATGGCAACGCCGCCGGAACTCGAGCTTGATTGCATCACAAAGCGGTTTGGCTCCAACACCGTTCTTGACAGGCTTTCACTTACAGTCGAGAGGGGTGTGAGTTTTGCCCTCATCGGCAAGTCCGGGGGCGGCAAATCGGTTGCGCTGAAAATCATGCTGGGTTTGCTGCCCTGGGACCGGGGCGAGGTCCGGGCGCGCGGGATGAAGCTCACACAGCATATTTCAGAATGGCGCCAATCAATCGGTGTGCTGTTTCAGGGGGGCGCCCTCTTTGATTCGCTGCCGGTCTGGAAAAATGTCGCCTTTGCCGGCCTGCGGGGTCGGGAGCGGATGGATGCGCGTCAGGCCCGGAGCAAGGCCGAGGAGAAGCTTGAGCGGGTCGGTCTGAATGCGTCTGTCGCCGGGCAATACCCCGCTGAACTCTCCGGCGGCATGCAACGGCGCGTTGGCATCGCCCGCGCGCTCTTTACCCAACCTCAACTGCTCTTTCTTGATGAACCAACGACCGGCCTTGATCCGGTTCGTTCGGAACAGATTACCACACTCATCGCCGACATTCTGGCTGACAGCAGCATGACAGCTGTGACGATCTCACATGACATGAACTTCGTCCCCCGGATCTCCACCCAAACCGCGCTGCTTGATGGCGGCAGGATCGTCTGGCAGGGTGCCAGCCGCTCAATCCACGAACACGGTCATGATCGTCTCGGCAATTTCGTGCAGGGTCGGCGTGACTCCGATCTGCCCTGAGTGGCAGCGCTGTATGCCGAATTGGCCAGAACCCGCCCATGATCACATCATGCCACACGGCGTCATGCCACACATCGGGACCCGTCTCCATCCTTGCCTCTTTTGCCGGGTGTCTGATAATCCCGCCACAGCATGGTCGGGGCAATTGCTCATGGCAGTCCAGCGACAGGTCACGAAGAGGGCAGCATGTGATCCCGGCACGATTCATCTGTCCAGTATTGCAGCACAGACATCCATCGCAGTGTGCTCCCTCTCGCGGATGGCAACCGTCCCGCATCCGCTTGATGCTATGCACCAGACCAGAGTTCCAGGGGGCTGATAGAGTGTCCAGAGACAGCGATGGATAATCTGGAATTAACAAACTTCGACTTCATTTCAGGCACTGTCATTGTGGCCTCGCTCCTTGTGTCACTGAATCGCGGCCTTGTACGTGAGGCGATGTCAATCATCGGCTGGATCTTCGCCACGCTTGTCGCATATTTTGCCGCCCCGCTTCTTAACCCCCATCTTGCAACAATTGCCTATGTTGGTCCACTCCTTGAGTCGAGTTGTGAACTGTCCATGGTCCTGGCTTTCACAATCTCGTTCGCATTCAGCCTTCTGATCTGGTCCATGCTGACAACATTCATCACAACCTTGACGAACCTGCCCATACTCAGTGCTCTGGACCGCTATCTCGGTCTTGTCTTCGGTGCCGTCAGGGGATTCCTGTTTGTCTCGATCATACTGATCGTCAATCAATCCGTCGTGCCGGCCGGATCGGTCTATGACGCAATCTCGGATTCGAAGTCAGCCGATATCTTTGAAAATCTCAGCACCGCTATGCTGGAACGCATGCCCGATCTCAGCAGCCCCCCTGCCTGGGTACTCAATTCCTACAGCAACCTGATGTCAACCTGCGATCACAACATCACCACAATCTCCGAACTGCCATCCATTGAGGTCCCGGAGGATGTCATTGATGCGACGGGGAATGGCATCACTGATCGTCTGCCTGCTGACCAGACACCAGCCGATCAACCGGAAAACTGATCAATGACCTGTTCGGGGCAATCCGGATGATTCAGGATCCAGAATGGGAACCGATCAATCGTGACATCATGCCACGTGCCTGACGCTGCCGAGAGCGAGGTCGCGAATGTCGCTCTCATTACCGGAGCAACGGGTGGTCTCGGTCGTGCGTGTGCCCTTGAACTCACGGCCATGGGGTATTGTCTTGTGGCGACCGGACGGACACCGGGTGCCCTTGCAGACCTCAAGGAGGATATCGACGCAGCCGGTGGATCCGTATCACTTGCTGCACTGGATCTTGCCGACAGCAACGCAATCACAGGCATGATTGCTGCAATTGCAACCCGGTGGAACCGACTTGATCTCGTGATCCATACCGCCATCCACAGCTCATCCCTCACGCCGGTTCCCCATATCAATGACCTGGCCCGTGCCATGCAGGTCAATGTGCTCGCCACCGCAACCCTGATTCAACAAGCCGAACCGCTGCTTGATGCAGGCAGTACCGTTGTCTTCTGTCAGGACATCCACACAACCGGCAAGTTTTCCGGTGCCTACGGAGCATCCAAGGCTGCACAGATTGCCCTGGCATGCCAATGGCAGCAGGAGTGCCGGAAAATCGGACCCGATATTGTGATCTTCCAGCCAGAGCGTATGCCCACCCGCTGCCTGCGGAAACATCACCCCGGAATCAGCTCTGATAATCTCACTGCGCCTGCCATCGAGGCCAGGCGCCTGCTCACCGAACTTGGCCTTGAATCAGAGAGATGTCTGCGGACAGGGAAATGACCGAACACAGTCAGGGCAGAATGATCCGCCTCTTGCACCTGTTCATTGGGGAATTGATATCTGCGTCATCCGGAAAATCTCCGCTTGCAGGGATTGCTGGCCATGGCTCGCAGCGGATTTGCTTCCCGCACGACAGGGGATCTCGATTTCCCATTCACTGAGCCACTCAAATGGCACTCTCCATCCTGTTCCCAAAGCACCACGCAGCCACTTGCCCCTTCCCTATCCACCTGCGGATCGCCTTTTGTCAAACCGGCCATTCTTATCGGCAGAATGCCGACAGAAAATTCAGCCACGACCCCCTCACAGGTGGCCTGCACCCCTCAGCAGCCTGACAGCCGCATATGACCATGAGGCAGGTTCACTTCGGCAGAATCAGGACGCGGGGAGACCAATCAGAATGCCGAGGAACGCAAAACCCGCAGCGAGGACTGCGACGGTGAGGACCACCTGGGCGATGCCAAATCCAACAATCCAGCGCTGGTTGTCCTTGTCGCGCTTGGCGGCATCCGCATCACGTCTGGCGGCATCC
>JAPOSK010000457.1 GCA_026709725.1 Paracoccaceae bacterium
GCAGGTCAGGGTCCTCAATCCTGGAGTCCCGGCCCCACCCCCTGAATGCGAGGTCGAAGCCGGCAGTTGAGGTATGATGACGGAACCCGAGCTCCAGATGCCGTGTCAGTCTGTTGCGGCTGCGGGTGATGACGGGATTGGTATGGACAAGGTTGGCAAAGAGGAGCGTCTGCCGCGAGCGATGGGTCAGTGTGGCAACTGACAGATCCTGGTCGCCCGAGTAAACGCCGGTGAAGTGTTCGTGTTCCTCATCGTTGTCCGAGGAGTGGCTTAGTGTTGCAGTGAGGCGATCATCAAAACGCCAGTCGCTTTTGAAGTCGATGAATTCCCCGATGAAGGACTCGTCCCTTTCCCCGCGGTTCACAGTGCCCTCCAGATCCAGCATGCCGACAGCAAACCGATGCTGATACTCATAGTTGAGTCCGGCTTTTTTTCGGGTGCTCACACCCGGTGCCAGTATCAGGCCGGCATGGTCTCCGAGCGTGAGGAAGTACGGCACGCGCAGACCTGCGCCATCACCCCCTGAATAGCTGACGGATGGAGCAAGAAAACCGCTGTAGCGACCATCACGGGCCGGAATGGACAGCCAGGGGATACCGCCAAGTTCAACTGATCCGATATTAAGGGCAGGGTTCTTGAGGTAGGCACGGGGCGACCCGGCGGGTATGATGATGGCGGTTGCCCGGAAATGCCAGAGCGGTGCCTGGCCCGGCTTGCAGATCCTGCAGCCCGTGACGATCGCATCACGGATAATGACATTTCCCTCGTCATCCTCGACAAAGGTCGATGAGGCCAATTGCATTTGCCGGTTGACCAGGACCTGAACACCGCGCATGATATTTGCCATGGCATCAGGATCAATATCGGCCTGGTCCGCAAGCAGAACCGTGTTTTCGCCATGGGTGGCATAGATCGGGCCATTGATAATGAGGCGGCCCTTTTCGTAGAACAGTGATGAGCCGGTGATTTTCCAGTCATGATTCGATACACGGACATTGCCTTCGGCGGACAGGCGATCAATCGACGGATTGTATTGGATATGATCGGCAGTGATGTCGGTTTTCTCGAAGACGATGTCAGTCCGGGCTGTGCCGGTGGTTGTTGATGACAGGCAGAGAACAAGCACGGCAAGGACTGTTCGCAGGGATTGCCGCGTTCTGTCCAACAGGCCCCGGATCATCATCCTGTCTCAACGCCCTTCAAGCAGCAGCAAAAAGGAGATGCTGAAAATGAGGAGTGAGATCGGCATGAGCCAGGTCGAAATAAGGACAGGAAGCACCTCGTGTTCACCAAATGTACTGACAATATCGATAAGAAAAAAGGACCCGATTCCGAGAATGAGAACGGTGAGAACTGAGACAACAACCTGCAGGCGGCGTCTTGGATGCTGGTAGACCAGGCTTCCGAGTATTGTCATCAGGGACAGATGGAGCGGCAATGCGAGTTTCGAATGAAGGTAAACCTGATGCTTGATACTGGAAAAGCCTGATTTATCCAGATTCCGGATCAATTGCCAGAGCGTCCATACCGGCTTGTGGGTCGGTGGTTCCAGGAGCAGCAGGATTTCGTTCCGGTCTGTACTGGTCTCAAACACAACCTCGTCTCTTGTCAGCGCGCCTGCTTCGACATTCCCGTGCCCGGTCACATCCCAGGTTTTGACATTTCGCAGACGCAGGCGGTTTTCGTCAAGTTCAGCAGTCTCGGCATCATGGCGAAGGTAGGGGCGGTGCTCAGGATCAAAACTGTGGATGGTGACATTCCTGTACGTCAGACCCACATCTGTTTCACTGGCACGAATGACCGCCTGTCGGTCGTTGACAATCATCCGCAGCCAGACCTGGCCATCGCTGCCGATAAAAATCTGGTTCGTCTGCGCCTCATCACGGGTTGACAGGAGTTGGTAATACTGTCCGGAGAGCGAGACCAGGGGGTCGAGGACAAGGATGGCACCCAGACCACAAAAAACGGCAAAAAAAGCTGTTGAGATGGCCGCCTTGTATCTTGATTGCCCGCCTGAGCGTGCAGCGATCATCTCGTAATCAATGACCAGACGAAAAAATGTCGCCAGGGATGCCAGCAAAAAGATGAGCGGCAGCAGGTCATGATATTCGCCGGGGACACGGAGCAGGGCCAGGATGAAAACCGGCAGGATGGTGATGTCATCTCCGTGCGACCGCGAAAATTCCGATTCGAATTCAAGCGTGAAGAGAAGGCAGACGAAGACAAACGATACAAGCAGGATATTCCGGGCCAGACGCCGCCAGAAATATCTGTGGAGCAGGGTCATGCCGGCCATCCATGCATCACGGTCTGCGGGCCGGACCCACAAGCCGTGCGAATTCCTGTCTCCCGATGACCACCCGGCGGATTTTGGATGGCGGCATGAAGGGAACCGGGGAGCAGGTCATCAGCGTGCCTCCATGAAGGCAAAATACCGAAGCGTGCGGCGCGGCACGATAAGGCTCCCAATGGTGGCAAACAGCAGAATGGCCGCGCTGGCATACGCAAAGAGCCAGTATCCATCCTGGAACTCAACATAGCTCACAGCATTTTCACCGACAACATAGCTGATAATGACAATGATTATGGCCACCAGGATCGAGAAGTTCCGGCTCATGGCAAGCATGCCGAAACTGTAGACGATAGCACCGCCAAACAATGCAACCAATGCGATAATCAGACTGTCACCGATCCGCTCGTTGAGGACGAAGAAGGCACGTTCGATTTCATCCCCGGTGAGCGGCGGATCAAAGGCCTCGGGATCGAGCAGTCTGCGTGATGTAATTTGATCAAGTGATGAATCGCGCATGGCATTGCCGCTTGCCCCAAGTGTGACCCTGAGGATGGATTTATCAAAATTCAGAACTGAAATTTCCTGCGGGTCAACAGAGAGTCTTTCAGTGTGCCCATCGAGAAGCACGACAAGATACTCGGTTCCGATTTCCAGAAGGTAGGCTTTTTCAGCAAAGATCGTATAGGTGTACTGCCCGGATCTGCGGTCATGAATAAAGACATTTTCGAACGTTCGGGTCTCTTCATCACCATCAGTGTCATCCGGATTTTCGATACTGACCGACTCGATAAAAATCGCCACTCCATCAATCGGAAACAAAAACTCGCCGGTGCGGATGTTGGACAGGTTGAAGACCTCAATGACATGCCTGTCCAGCGTTTCTGTCGCCGTACGGCTGGCCGGTGTCAGGATATGAGTGAATGCCGAGGCAAGCAGGAAAAGCAGAAGCGAAAAAACCAGATACGGGCGCAGAAACCGCAGGATGCTGAATCCGGCCGTTGCCTGAATGGCTGCCATTTCACCATTTACGATCAGCCTGAATGTTATGTAAGTAACCGCGGCAAATGCAGAAACCGGCATGATTGTCGTTGCAGCCTTGGGCAGAAAGAGCGAAAAATATGTCATCAGCGGGAGCAGTTCATCAATACTCGGCAGAACGATCTCGATAAGTTTGCCAACAGTATTGATCCAGAAGACAGCGGTCAGGACCAGTGTAAAAAAGAGGAACTGGATGATCATTCGTTTGATCAGGTACAGATCAAGTTGTGTCAAACTTTACCTCGTATACAATCCGGACGGCAGGATTGTGTCCCCGTTTCCCCATCTCTGCTATATACGGGGAACACCGCCTGATGCACAAAAGGAATTGCATAAAGGAATATTTGCTCCGTGACCTCAACACCCGCAATCATCTTTACCGGCACCGCTGCCGATGCAGCCATCCATGAGGGATCCCTTGTCGTTGTTGTCGCACCCGACGGCACGCTTCGAGCGACGGGTCAGGCAGTTGATGCGCTGACGGACGGGTTGCTCAGCCGCTACACGCAACGCGATGATTTTGCCAAACTCAAGCCGGGTCACACCAGACTGATCGGCATGGCACCCAATCTGAAGGCTGCCTCAATCCACCTGCTCTGTTGCCGGGAATCGCCAGCAGAAACGGATATGCAAAAAGCCGGTGCCAGGGTGGCAGCAGCCCTTGATTCCAGGGATGCCCTCATCTGCCTCGATGATTGCGATCATCCTGCTGCCTTCGGTCTTGGCCTTGCGCTCCGGTCCTATCGATTTCAGATCTACAAGACGCAGGATCGAGATGACGTCAAGACAACCCCGACCTGGCACATCGCCACCTCAGTTCCTGATGGAATCAACGCCGGTGACAGGATTGACCCAATTCTCGCCGGAGTAACCCTGACACGTGACCTGGTCAACCAGCCCGCCAACATCCTGACCACAAGCCGATTTTCCGATGAGCTTCTCAAACTGGAAGAGGATGGCGTCGATGTCACAATTCTGGAGGAGGACGCACTTGCTGCGATCGGAATGCGGGCGCTGCTCGCGGTGGGGCAGGGATCGGCCAGCCCATCAAGGGTCGCCGTCCTGCACTGGCGCGGCGCCGGGGGCCGACCGGTCGCATTGCTTGGCAAGGGTGTGGTCTTTGACACCGGCGGCATCTCGATCAAGCCATCGGCGAATATGGAAGAGATGACCATGGATATGGCTGGAGCGGGCGTGGTTGCCGGGTGCCTGAAAGCGCTGGCTCTTGCCAGGAGCCCCGTCAATGTTGTCGGCGTTGTCGGGCTGGTGGAGAACATGCCCGACGGGAACGCGCAGCGACCGGGTGATATCGTCCGCTCACTCAAGGGCGATACAATCGAGATCATCAATACGGATGCCGAGGGGCGTCTGGTGCTTGCCGACCTGTTATGGTGGGTCCAGGAGACATACCAGCCGAAGTGGATGATTGATCTCGCGACCCTTACAGGTGCCATCATCATCAGTCTCGGCAAGGAATATGCCGGTGCCTTCGCAAACAATGACTCCCTCATGAATGCCTTCGCGCGCGCTGCCAGTGCGGTTGATGAAAAGGTCTGGCGTCAGCCGCTCGACAAGGCCTTCGACAAACCACTCGAATCGCGCCTTGCGGACATGAAGAATGTCGGCAACCGTGAAGCCGGATCAATAACGGCTGCCATGTTCCTCAAGCGTTTTGTCAAGGATGACTGTCCATGGATCCATCTTGATATTGCCGGTGTTGCATCGACAGGCAAGGCCAGCAGGTATGCTCCCAAGGGGCC
>JAPOSK010000495.1 GCA_026709725.1 Paracoccaceae bacterium
AATTGACTGCCGAAAAAAGTGAAAAAAGGTGTTTCTGAGGTAAAGACTTTCTGCTGGAAAGCCTCATCAAGCTACCATAGGTCCACTATCGGGAATTGCTGTGAAAACATTCCAAGCCTTTATCGCCGCGGCTAGTGATGATACAGTAAAGGACTCAGTTCTTATGTCCGCGACCCGGAGTATATTTGGAATATCTACTGGTCTCGTAAACGCAAATGGTTTAGAACAGGAACTTGAGGTGAACTTTGTCGAGATAGGTCGCTCATCTTCGGAAGTGGCGACTAAAGCTTCTGTTGACACATAATTCAGAGCCAAAATTCTGCCGCGGTTTTGATTTCGCCTATGCCAAGCGGGTATTCCTGGATTCGCGACGCGTAGTTGCGCAGGACCGTTGGCACGGACTATGGCGAAGGTCGGTTCTAGGAACCATCAATGGCAGGGTGTACGCGGTCGTCTTCACGATGCTCGACTCTGCGACCCGCATTGTTTCCGCTCGCAAGGCCAGCGCAAAAGAGATCGAAAACTATGATCACTACACACATCGAAGTTGATCCAGACAATCCTGCCACCTTCCCCAAAGGACGAATCAGGCCCGCTGAGGTGGATGGCACCACTGCAGCGCAGATCGCCCGGCAGCAACGGGAGGACGGGACGGAGGCGATGCGGGACATGACGAGGTACGCCCGCCGCATTCGTCGCTGCCAGGGACTGACGCAAGTCGAGATGGCGCGGCGCATCGACGTATGGCGGGAGACGATCCGCAACTGGGAACAGGGCAGTTGCTGTCCCACCATTGCTAGGCGCACCCTGCTGCGGATTTTCGACAAGTCCCCGGAGACCGCGCTCCACATCCTGGTCTTACGGGTTGCAAGTAGCACCATTAGCGCACTTCGCCTATACTTCGGAACGCGACTGGGCACTTGCGGCAAGTGGATTCTCGGGTCTGCCCATTTCGCCACGGGGAATCATAAAGGTTTGCGGCAATGACAAATGAGGCTGTGGTGCAATGCGACGGATCCAACGTTGACGCCAAACTTTTCGAAATGTCCATCGTTCTGGTCGCAGACCAGAACGATCCGTCAATCCTGAATCCTGATATGTTGCGTTACAAAGGGATTGTGGATGAAGCACTTAATTTGAGCGAGCCGCCACTGTCAATGCCCGTGTATTCGCAAGTGGTTTACGAAAGGGGCATCACCATAAGAGCCGAACCGAATCGATTCACATTCGTGCAAGCTGGACAGCCGCTGGATGAAGATGATTGCGCGATTCCGAAAATCGCCGAGCACTTCGTGGATCAGGTGTCCCATATTCCATACAAGGCGGTTGGCGTCAATGCGAAACTCTTCCATCCCATTGGCGAGAACTCGACGCACCGCCTGACCGATTGTCTTATCGGCAGTGGCGGTTGGGCATCATTCAAGGATGTCCTGCCCGAAATTGAGCTCAAGTCAATGTATCGCTATGAAGGCAGGAGAATTACGCTGGACGTTGGCGGCGTAAGCGAGATTATGGATGGTGGTGCAGCCGAGCCAGGTTATCTCCATCAAGCTAACGTGCATCGAGATATCGGCGCAAACGACCAGAGGGAGCGAATCCGAATGGTATTGGACATTGTTGGCAATTGGAGAGAGGATGTGTCGGACATCAAACGTCTTGTGAAGAAGTATCAATCGAGGATTCTTGCCTGATGGACGCGCAAGTTGAAAGCGTGGCAGCAAGCTACCCGGCCAATTCATCATACAAATCAGCCATGGACCCGCTGATGGAGGGGTTCGCGCCGTCTTGGAATCAGCGCACTGGCGAGGAAGACCCTGACTACGAGAGTTCACTCTTGCGGTGGTGGAAAGAAACCGGTGAAAAACTCCAGGCAATGTATATGGAGGACGATGATAGCAGCGTCTTTGAATTGGATGTCGATTCAAGTGCCGCAGGAAGTCCGCCAAACAAAATCTGGTTTATTGAAACAGCCTGGGAGCGAAATCAGGACTTGCGGGCCGTACTTGAAGATCTATGCCAAGCGACTCGGGAAGCGTGGGAAGAAGGATATCCGATTCCGTCAGACTTGGCCTTGGCAAACGCCCGTTTTTTGTTGCGGGCAGCATTCAAGTACGCGCGCCTACGTTATGAGGTATATCCCACGCCGGACGGCGAAATCGCTATTGATGCTTCTGCGGGACGGGGGTGCTCGGTTTTGTTGCTTTGCGAATCCGAAGGTGGAGTGCTGTGCCTCGTTAATATGAATGGCAAACTCAGGCGAGCGCGCTTTTCAGACGCGCTACGGCTGCCGGATGGATTCGTGTGCGAGGCATTGGACGAGATGGTGCTGTCAGAAGTCACGAGGACATGACATCGGCGGAAGACTTCGCGCCAAGTGAGAATCTTGGCCGAAGTGTCTTCTCTAGCAGACAGGCCAAACGGGCGATTCGCGGGATTGTGCCGTTCCATGTTTTCTTGGAAAAGGAAGGCGAGCCGTTGATCTCCGTGGACAGGCTCGACAAATCAAAATCACAGGAAGCACTGCAAATTGCACAGTCTATCGCGACTTCGCGAGACAGGACTTTCTACGGTTGGGCAGCTGTCACGGCCGATGTGGCCGCTTCCAACGGCAGACGGGTGACTCCATCGCCGCAACCCGGCAATCCATTCCACGCGGACATCGTGCTGCCAGCCCCTGCCATTGAAGACCGGGACGAACAAAAGCAGCATGCACAAGAACTTGCCACCGAGGCTCAATGGCGCGGACTCGACGAGGTTCGCCAGCCCGATATCCGTTAATGTGAATGGTTAGTGCTACTGAGCTATGATAAAAAGTACTGAACATCGCGATTTGCTTTATGTACAGTTGCTTCATTATGGCCCAATCGCAAATCAGCAGGACACTTCGAGGCAGGTCGGAAAGAGAACGGATATCCGCTCTGCTGGCACAGGAACATTTTTCTAGCCGTAGTGCATTAAGCCGTCGGGTCTGCGAGGAATTCTGCTTTCTTGATCCCAAGGGCCAGTTGCAGATTTCCACTTGTCTCAAAGCACTGACCTCGCTGGCTCGACAGGATCCTGACATTCAATTGCCGCTGCTGTCTTCACCGGTGATCGACAACTCCCCACGACTATTGGCGGATGGGGTGTCGGAACCCCTTGAGGTTCCCTCACATCCCTCTCGGATTCAGTACCTCGATCTGATGCTGGTAGACACGCCGGATCAGCGTAGCCTATGGAACACGCTGATACAGGGCGAGCATCCCCACGGCCTGACGACTTTTGTTGGTTGTCAGATACGCTATCTGATCGGCTCAGCCCATGGTTGGCTGGGGGCGGTAGTCTTCTCGTCCTCGTCCCGTCGGGTAGCGGCCCGGGATCGGTGGATGAACTGAAGTGAGGCACAGTGTCGAGACTATCTGCATCGGGTGGTGTGCCTCAGTCGCTTCCTGATCCGTCCTGGGGTGTGCTGTCCACATCTGGCCAGTTATGTGTGAGGGCGGTGTTACGCCGCTTTCCCGGAGACTTTGACTCTCGTTACGGCTACCGGCCTTGGCTGGTAGAGAGCTTTGCCGATGCGGGATATGATGGAACCTGTCTGCTGGCGGCCAACTTTCTGCGGGTAGGAGAGACGGCGGGGCGAGGTCGCCAGGATGTGCGTAACGAACATGGCCGCACAGTCAAGACGGTGTTGATGTATCCGTTGTTTCGCCGCTGGCGGCAGCAGTTGGGTGTGCGGGAGGTGGCTTTGCACCCGATGCTGGCCCCGGGCGAGAGTTTGAATGGGAACGAGTGGGTGGTCAATGAATTTGGAGGTGCTCCCTTGAATGATCAACGACTATCGGCGCGGCTGGTGAAGAGCGTGGAGATGCTTGCGGCTTATGCGGGGCAGAAGATTAACGCCGACAGTCGCAGCGACCGCACATCGATCAATGCCTTCTACCGACTGATCGACATGCCAGAGGACTCAGCGGTCACGGTAGAGAACATTCTGGCTCCCCATTGAGAGCGCAGTATTCAGCGCATCCATGGTCAGGGGAAGGCAACCGTGCAGCTACTTCAGGATGGCTCGGATCTACGGTTTGCGACGCGGCCAGGCTGCGAGGGTTTGCAGGTGGTAGGGCGCAACCAGACCAGTGCGCAGACACTGGGACTACACCTGCATGCCACGCCGGCAGTGAGCGCAGAGGGTTTGCCGTTGGGCTTGCTGCGGATGGGATTCGACGATCTGGTGAAGGGATCATCAAAGTCAGAGACACAACAGTAGCAGGAGGGACGGGAAAGCGAGGCAACCAGAGGAGCCCAAAGGCAGGCAAAGCACAAAATGCAGTGCTGGAAGGATAGTTTCATGGACATGGTGCGGGCAGTGCGGGAGGTGGATGGCAGAACACGGATAGTGTCGGTATGTGATCGAGTGGCGGACTGCTTCGAACTGTTTGAGATGCAGTGTCGACATCCTCGGGTGGAATTGCTGACGCGGGCGAGGCATGATCGGGTACTGGGATCACGGCAACCCAAGCTGTTTACGGTGATGCGCACAGGAGTGCCGGATGCTTTGATCGATATTGAGATCGAGGCACTGACGGCGCGCCACAAGTCGAGCCGGAAGCCAGCGCGTCCGGCTCGTCTCAATCGCTGCGCCACCTGTGAGCTGCGATACCGTCAGGTGATGCTACCAGCGACAGAGGCTGTAGCTGGGGTTGAGCCGCTGACGCTGTCGGCGGTGCATGTGGTGGAAATGAATGCGCCGCCGGGAGAGGATCCAGTTCAGTGGTATCTGCTCACCTCGCTTGGAGTTGGCAATGCAAATGAGGCGGCAGAGGTGGTGGGATATTATCTGCAGCGGTGGAAAGTGGAGGAATTCTTCCGGGTGCTGAAGTCGGGCTGCCGGGTGGAGTTTCTGCTTTTTCGCACGGCAGAGCGATTGCGGCGGGCCATAGCGATCAATGGGGTGATTGCCTGGCGGATCATGGTGATGACTCTGTTAGGGCGGCAGGTGCCTGACTGTGATCCAGAGTTGATGTTCACTGACATGGAGCTGGTATTTTTGCGGGAATACGCTGTGGAGTTCGGATTACAGGCCCCGAGCCGATTGGGCGATGCGGTCTC
>JAPOSK010000345.1 GCA_026709725.1 Paracoccaceae bacterium
CTCACAAACGCATACTCCACCTTAACAACCTGTCCGAATTTTGGGGCCCACTTCACACCATTGCGAAATCAGAGGCACTGAAGGTGCTGATATCACCAGCAGAAGAGCCTGCCCGCCGCGCCGATTCTGCGCGCGCGTGGCGCAAATGAGCGCCGCTATGGTTTTACCGGCACCGGTCGCCATTTCGACCACGCCGCGTTCCGCAGGCTGTGCTTGCTTCCAATGCTTAACGGCCTCACCTTGATGAGAGTACGCGCCCGTTTCCCATTCCAAATTTTTTGGTATTACAAGTCGTTGTTCGGGTCCCGCCAACTTCTTTGAACGGCGATGCACGCCGTTCTCCGCCCGCCTGTAGTCATTGGGCTGCGGAGGGCTTGAGGGCGCCGTTTGGATGATGTCGTCAGCCAAAGCCTGAGGGATTTCGCAAACGCATTTGAGGCCGAAGCTACGCCCATGCGCCCAGTCGTCCACCATTGCGACCGCTTTCGATACGCGCTCCCGGCACTCGGGCTTCCAAGATACATCCACATCCATATGTTCCACCCCTTCGGCCACGCCCCGCGTAGTGGCGTTTCCGGACCCCCGAGCGGCAACTTGATGGGCACCATCATCGAAGAGCCAGACTTTTGGATGATAGTTCGATGCGGAAGTTGGCACCGCGACTCGCAAGTGCAGTCGCCTTGCGGCGATCATCCATGCCAAGCAATCCAGCGCATGCCGCCCCAATGCGTTTGCCTCCGTGCGTCCGCGAACAAACACTTGCGCAATAGCTTCGGCGGCATCGTATTCCGATATTTCAAGGCCGCGCTCCACGGCGGCGCGGGCGTCGGCGTAGAAGACCGGCGCGACCGTAAAGGTGATCGGTTCCGCTTCGGCGCGATTCAGATATTCTGCCAATCCGGGAGCAAGCCTATCAATCCAGCCAGCGTTAAACCAGCCGAATGCCCCCTGAACTCGTCGCGCAGCTCGGAATCCAGGAATCAGAATCATATCCGCGACCGGATCGTCTGGAAGACGGAATAATCCAGGGTTGAGTGTGGGCTCATCACGCAACATGGTGCTAACTACAGCGATCGGCGCCGGGCGATCATTTGGTTGAGAATTTCCTGCGCCTCCTTTTTCGATGAGGCACCTGACCCGCTTTCATGCTGTGTCAGCGCCACTTTTCCTAGGCCTTTGAGTGTTACACGCACATTATCGCCAGGGCGCAATTCCAGCGCCTTGAGCGGTTGGGCCAGATAGCCGAGAGAGCCGCCAGTGGTTGATGCTAGGGGCCAGCGGGCAGAAAGCTGGAGTCCATCCGCGATATTTTCGATCTCAACCTTGATGCTTTTGTCTGGCTCGCAACCAAGTTCCTTCAAGAATTCCGGTGGAACGCCAATCGCGCTGTAGCCGCGAAAATAGCGTTCTTCCAACCGAAACGTCCAGTACGGCTCCCCCTCAAGATTGCGACCGTCAATTACGTCGTCCAAATTGCGCAAACGCACGGAAGACGTGTCGGCTATGCAAATAATCCCCGACTGAATGCAGAACAGCGGAGTTTGCATGTATGCCCGCACACTGCTTGGACTGACATCGAAAGTAGCAGGAATTTCCGAAAGAAGTCTGGAGGTCGTTGTTGAACCGCCGTCCTCCCGAATGCGCTGAATGATCTCGCCGACAATACCGTCGTACTCGTCATGAATCCAATCTTTCAACCCCCAACGTGTGCGGTCGGCGCGCACGACGCTAGCGATATTCGAGAAAGTCCCTCCAACCTGTCTGTCAGTCAGACCGCAGCGCTGCCCTACTTCGCGCTTTGTTGCAGGTCGCCCAATCGAAAGCAACGCTGCCTTGGCTCTGGCCTTGGCGCTATTGCGAATCGCTAGAAAACCGTGGATTCTGCGAATCCGGCATCGTTCTAGCAGCCAGTCCCAATACTCAATCCACGCAGGCTCCAATTCACCTACCTTCGTCAACAAATCCTGCTCTTCGACAAGCCCGACATCATCGGCTGCGTCTATTGCAAGTGTTTTGATCTCGATAATTCCCGCAGCAATTTTCGAATGGATGAACATCCCTTGATCCGGGGTATAGCCCATGGTTCCAATGAGGAGAGAACGGATCATGTTTGCGGATAGGTCCCGCCGTCCCTTCAAGACCGCCTTTAGGCGCCTTGTCATAACATCTGCGCTCAAAACGGAGCTAAGGTCTCGGCGAACAAGGCGGGCCAGCAGACCCATTTCCCAGCCCAACGCATGCCTTATCTTTCGTTCCAGACGAGCCTGCAATTGCCGAATACGCTCCCGAGTCACATCCATACTTAGAGCCAAAGACTGCAAGGTCGCTGGCTTGCTCGCTAAAACTCGCTGTTCGAGAATGCTGATTTCCCTTGGAGCAAGATGAGAAACAACTTGCTCCACACGCTCGGCCATTGCTCCAACCGGCCCATTTGCAGCATCCGTGGCCTCGTCTAACTGAATTCCATCGAGGTGTTTCTCAAGCCCCATTTCGGAGGCCGTTTCCATGAGTCTGGGGTCAAAAATGTCCGATAACCTTTCGGCGATGCCAGCTTCCGCCATTGATGCAATAATTGGGCGCAATACCTGCTCGATCCGGTCCCAACCCGTTGGCATCGACGATGCCATGTCAGCGGTTCTCCACCAGCTTCTGCATGATTACATCTAGGTCTTTATCGCCAATAATTCCAAGCTCCCGACTACCCTGATAGGCCGTTGCATTGCGGCATAGGCGTTGCAAAGTCTTGGTTTCGCGCAGGTTGGAAGTCGGGTTCGTCGCGAGCGCACTGCCGAGTGCCCGGGCAAAGGCGCTCCTTATATTAAAGGCGCCGAAGGTGGAATTGCGGAAGACAACGCGGTCGATGAATTTCTCCCAATAGGTTTGATTAATTCGGAAGGCGGCGCGAACCGCGTTCTCAATCTCGGAGTTGCCATGCGCTGCTTCGCTTACCATGCGTTCACGCCACCAAGCGCGGGCAAATGGACAATCAACAAATACGGACCTGTTGCCACGCACTTCGGGCAGTCCGCCCAAGCGCCGCAAGATTGTGCGCACGCAACGATCTAGAAGCACATTCGCCTTGCCCGATCTATCCGCCAAGGCGCGGTCAATTCGCTCCGCCCCTCCCGGTAGCGAACCCCCGTTGGCGGCCAAGTACACTGCCTGAATCCGGCGGTGCCTAACATGTTCGAGCGTTACCCGCGCCCAGAACGCAGATCGGCAGGCTGCCGCAGGCACGAGTTCAGGCCAGGATCGATAGATTGCTTGCTCGGTGTCAATTGGAGGCTCCTTGTATTCGCTCTCAGTCAAGGGGTGAGGGATGAGGGCTGGTTTGCTGGCATTGCTGACCTTGAATTTGTCCAGCTCCGCAATAAACTCATCGTGGTCTCTCACCTGCTTTAGAAAGTCCTTTTGCGCCGAGCTTCCCTTACGTCTCAGCAGTCGCTTCCGGAAGCTCGTGTACTCTGCGTCGTCAAACTGCCAAGGCTGTTGCCGAGTGCCATTCAAGTGCAGGTCTCCGCTTCGCTGGCCGGGTCGTCAACAGGAACGTTAATTGGGTAGAGCGCCGTGGCGACCCTCTCCGGTCGAAATGCTTCGTCACTCCAATGTGGGAGACCCTTGCTCTCCAGCAAATCCCCCAAAGCTTCGAGCTGGCGGCAAAAGCCTTTCTCGGCTTCCCCGTCGCCGTAATGCTCCGAGTAGTCTTGTTGCAAGCGCGCGAGGCAAGCAGTAACGATATGGATCATCAAATGGTCTCGGAGTGGGCCAGTGCGGTAGCGCAGAAAAACGTGCAGATCAGGGTGCAGGTTGGCGCGAAAACCGAACGGCTCGGATTCGATTTCTATGGCGAAGCCCCCGCAGTGCATGTTTTCATCCGAATGGAGGGACAGCAAATGCGTAATGGATGCCACAAACTGTATGACGTTGCCCACGGCGATTCGTGAGCCGACCTTCAGCTCCACGCGCCGCCCATCCCAGATCGGATGGAGGCCATCACGTCCAGAATCAAGCACTATATCCGTATCGCAAACGCACAGGATTGCAGGCGTAAGAAGCGGCGGCTCACCGAGATTGCTGATATCGCAATCTACCTCCTGCCGTGACACGGAAGAAAGGTGGATTTTTCGGTAGGCGGAGATCGGCGCCGAAACGATGCAAGCGAATTGCGCCTTGCGTTCATGAATCAGACGATCAAGTAGCGGCGCATCTTTGAGGCGATGGGAGACTTGCAGGACCATACTTCTTGGGTCCTGTTCCAGCGAGACAAAATAGCGGCCCTCGGGAAAGGCCAGATTGCCCGTTTCGAGAATCGGGTGACCATGCGAGCCAACGGAGTTCGCTGCACCGGGCAGGACAACTTCGATCTCGTGTGCCTCAGGCATTTGCCGCATCTCCAAGCTTGCTTGTTGGATCATTCGGGCTTGTCGGTTGTATCTTAGGTGTCGTGAAGACTTCAATGCGCAGCGATGGTTCTTGCAAGCCATTGAAATCATCGCCAAGCAAGAAGTCCGTCTCCACAATGACACTCAATCCCTCGGCGACATCCCCAAACCTGACGCCCACAACTTGGCTGTCCCAATAGTCGAGTTCGTCTTCAGCGGCAGGCGTACCATTGATCGTGACATCGCGGAGCTCGGCGGGCGAATACTTGTCAAGTCCATGGCGATCGCAGGTGGCATCCAGTCCTTCATCCACGAGTAGGCGCAACTGTGCATCCAAGCATTCCCCGAAGAACCGAATATGTATACGCCGCCGACGCTCTGCGATCGGAAGTGAAACCGCTTGAAAAAGCGCCGACAATTGGGGGCGGCGCTTTAGACTTTTGACTAAAGAAGAGGCATCGCTGGCTCCATCGCTCTGTCCTGAAACGTCTGTGTCCCAATCGAGTGCCGCCTGATGCGCATGGAGTTGCTGAGCAGGACGCCGTTCAATCACGGTCGGAGCGCCTTGGATTGATATGGCTCCGCTACCGCCGCCCGGACCATCGATACCAAAGTCCAGCGTCAAAAATTCCTCCGATACAAAAGAGAGGTGGACCCCAATCCTTGGACAGGTAGGCAGCGGATTTAAGGTGGAGTCTGC
>JAPOSK010000183.1 GCA_026709725.1 Paracoccaceae bacterium
TTTGTTGCCTGCCATATCCGGTAATTCTCTGAATGGACCTGACAATGAGATATGTGAGCATCATCGGTGCGAGCGGGTATACCGGTGTCGAACTGGTCCGCCTCGTTACCGGGCATCCAGATTTTTCCCTTCGGTCACTGGTTGCAGGCCAGAACGCAGGCAAGGCGTACTCTGAGATCTATCCTGCCTACAGATACCTTCCCCTGCCAGAGATGATCGACATGAAGGCATTTGACCCGTCAGAGTCTGATCTTGCTTTCTGTGCATTACCGCATGGAACCAGCCAGCAGATCATTGCAACGCTGGCCGGACGCTGCAAGATTGTTGATCTGTCGGCTGATTTTCGCCTGGATAATCCAGCACACTATGAGCAGTGGTATGGACTTGAGCATGCGGCTCCCGAGTTGCAGAAGCATGCTGTTTACGGCCTGACAGAGTTTTACCGGGATGCCATTCGTTCCGCTGATCTTGTGGCCTGCACCGGTTGTAATGTCGCCGCAGGTCTTTACCCGCTCCTGCCGCTTGTTGATCGGAAACTCATTGCCACAGACAGAATCATTGTCGACATCAAGACCGGAGTGTCGGGGGCAGGGCGAAGTGCCCGCATCGCCATGCTGCACGCAGAGATCTCGGAAGGGTGTCAGGCTTACAACATCGAAAGCCATCGCCATCTTGCAGAATTTGATCAGGAGCTCGGCAAGGCTGTGGGTCATGATGTTCGGGTGACCTTTACGCCCCATCTTGTTCCGCAGAACCGGGGAATCCTCGCAACAATTTATGTTGAGGGAGACACTGGTCACATCCACAAGGCATTGGAGGAACGATACCTCGCTGAGCCATTTGTGACAGTTCTTCCGATGGGTCAGCATGCAAGCACACGGGATGTTCGCGGGACAAATCAGGTTCTTATTGGGGTTGTGCCGGATCGGATTCCAGGCCGCACGAAACTGGTATCGGTCCTTGATAACCTCGTCAAGGGGGCATCCGGGCAGGCTGTCCAGAATGCCAATCTCATGCTGGGCTGTGACGAAAAGTCAGGTCTTGACAGAAGTGCCCTGATTCCGTGAGATTCTACCGGGAAACGTATTGACCGGAATCCAGCGTAAAGGACGATGAGAGGCCTCAAGAAACAACGTCGAATCCAGGTCTTGCTAATGTCAGGCGGCCTTCTTCTTGCGGCGGCAATCCTGGTTGGTGTCACTCTTCGTGACGGGATTGCCTATTTTCGCAGTCCTCAGGATGTTCTAGATGACCCACCCGCAGTCGGGGAGGTCTTTCGGCTCGGTGGTCTTGTTGTCGCAGACGGCATCACCTTCGCTGAGAATGGCGATGTCCTGCTCGCAATTACCGATACTGAAGCCACAATGACAATCCGTTATGCAGGTGTTCTTCCCGACCTCGTAAGAGAAAACCAAGGCGTCATTGCCCTTGGGTCACTTATTGAGGGTATCTTTGTTGCGAGCGAAATCCTGGCCAAGCACGATGAAAAGTATCTCCCGAAAGAAGTTGCCAAAAGTCTCAGGGAGCGTGGTGTCTACCAGCCGGAATCCCTGCGTGCGAATTGATCAGATCGGTAGCGACAGCAAAATGCCAGCCAGGGGAGCCACGATACCCGAAGTGCATCAGTCATGATGCATCCCGCCAGGTTGATTCTAGCCGCAGCCAACCGTCGGCAGACTGCAATGATCCCGCCTCCACCAAGGGGTGTTGCATCTCAGAGTGGTGGGGGGGTGCAAAGATTGCCCGCAAGAGCGGGGCAAGACCGCCGACGCTCCACCGCCCATGCCTGCTTCGTCGCCACAGGAGTCGCAGGGGGTGCGATATCTGTGCCGCCGTTCCCTTTCCCGGCAACCCTGTTGGCTCCCATCCCCCAAGGCACCAAGGGTCCGCGCGGCATGCAGCGGCATTTCAGCAGTCAGATATTGGCCGCTTCATGACTGCCGGGGCGCAAAACCTTCACACTGAATTGTGTGGAGATCATTCCTTTTCCCAGCGACATTGCGAATAGGTCACGAGAAAATTGTCCGGAAAATACTCGACACGATACGAACAGGCCCCGGTGATATTTGCGTATTTTCCAGTGCCGCCTTCCATGCTCCACCGCCCGGCACCACTGTTTCCCTCTCCAACACCGCCGATGCCCCGATTGGCAACCAGATATAGTTCGTCTCCGTCCGTGTCCGTAATGGTGCACGGTGCGTTGACGACTGAGAGGTCCACTGTTTCGCTGACAAACACAAGACAGCGGGCACTGGCGGACATGCCTTCGGTGAAGGGGTCACCGCTACTTTCGACAATCGTGCTTGTGCCCCTGATCAAGCCACCAATGAAGCTCTCATCACTGTGCTCCACAGTCTCGTAATTGTGCACATAGGACTGCAGGAGACGAAATTCCCCGCTTTTCTGGGCAAGTCCGGGGGTTGACCCGAATGCCCCGAGGAGAAATGCCAGGGTCAATCCAGCACGGTGAAATCCAGGGTGGATCATCCAACGTTTCAATGATTTTTCAGACTTTTTTTGCATGGCTCGACCTATCTCATTCACCTAAATACATCACGACTGAGCACCCCGCACGGATGCACCAACCCACGCATGACTCTGCCGCAATCACCTTCCATGTCAAACAGAAATCCATCAGCCCTGGCAGGAATGAATATGGTCATCACACACATTTGCCATTGATGAATATTCCGGACCCGGGAATGCCAAAGGGAATGTCCGACCCCATGCTGAAGCTTCCCTGAGCGACACTGCCTCACCTCCGTTTACAGGACTTTCCTCACCTCGACAATCTGCGTCTTCTGACGGTACCTGATCAGGGGCTGCCCAGGAAGAGGGAGATGCTCGCACGCCTTGGGGTGCCGGAACCCTTTTCTGTCTCCAGCATGCCCGCCGCTGTCCAGAAAAGCCCCATCCCTGTCATCTGCCAAGTCATGGTCTTTGGGGGCGGCGATACCTGTTGCCGGTAGAAGGGCTCGAAACCCTCTGTGAGATCAGCGTAGGCTGTGGCGGTGAGCGATCCTTCCGGGGGAGTGGCATCGGTCCCGGGGTCTGTGGTCGATGGAGTCATGGTGTTGCTTCCTTGCGAAGTTTCAGGTCACCCCGGGCCCTGCAGTTCCGGGGGAAGCAATGCTACCCTGATTCAGGGTTTCAACATCATCTGGGACAATCCCGGATGAAGGGCAGGTTTGTGCAGACAGACTGCCCGGAAAGCGTTGCAGAGAGTATGGGGAGTCCCTCATGTTATGGATTGCTGAAATCATTCACGGGAACGCCGGGTTTTGGGGAATTGGGGCATGAGTTTGATGAGCGATCGGGTGTAACTGTGCCGGGGCGATTCAAAGAGCGCTTCGGTTTCGCTGATCTCGAGCAACTCTCCGTGCCGCATGACACCAATCCGGTCACACATCTGCCGCATGACAGGCATGTCGTGCGAGATGAAGAGATAGGTCAGGTTGAGCTGGTCCTGCAGGTCTTTCAGGAGATTGAGGATCTGGGCCTGGATGGAGACATCAAGGGCAGAGGTCGGCTCATCACAGATCAGGAAGC
The DNA here is from genome assembly GCA_026709725.1 of Paracoccaceae bacterium. Classification (GTDB taxonomy): domain Bacteria; phylum Pseudomonadota; class Alphaproteobacteria; order Rhodobacterales; family Rhodobacteraceae; genus MPNP01. The sequence goes on from JAPOSK010000183.1 coordinate 3,550, forward strand.
GCGGACGGGTGGCAAGGGCGCGGGCGATGGAAATCCGCTGGCGCTGACCGCCTGAAAATTCATGTGGATACTTCCGGGCGGCATCTTTTCCGAGACCGACGAGTTCGAGGAGGTCGAGGACAATGCCTTCCCGCTGCTCCCTGTCAGCGGCAAGTCTGTTGACGATAAGAGGTTCGGCAACGATTGACAGGACACGCATGCGCCCATTCAGTGACGAGTAGGGGTCCTGAAAGACCATTTGGATGTCCCGCCGGACCTGCCGGCGGCTGGTTGATGATCTGAGGCTCGCAAGATCCACATCAGAAAAACAGATCCGTCCCGATGTCGCCGGGTGAATTCCTGTAATGACCCGGGCAACAGTCGATTTTCCTGATCCCGACTCACCGACAAGACCGAATGTTTCCCCCGCCTTCACAGAAAAGCTGATGTTGCGAACGGCATCTGTGTAGGAACGGTTGCGTCTCAGGAAGGCGCTGTTGAGAGCGAATCGCTTGCTGAGCCCCTGAACATCAAGCAGTATCCCGCTGTTCGAATCATATTTCTCTCCCTGCCCAAGCCAGTGCGTGGTGGGGTTGAAATCCTGATCGGCGGCATGGTCGGTTTCGGCGAATGCAACTTTTGGAAATCGATCGATTTTTCTGGATGGGGGCGGCACAGCCCCGACCAGTGACTTCGTGTAGGGCTCGCGCGGGGCCTGCGTCACCTGGGCTGTCGTTCCCGTTTCAATGAGGCGGCCCTTGTGCATGACGGCCACCCGATCTGCCGTTTCGGCGATGACGCCCATGTCGTGCGTGACCAGAATGACGCCAACCTGCCTGTCATGACAGAGTGTCCGGATCAAATCCAGAATCTGGGCCTGGATGGAGACATCAAGAGCGGTCGTCGGTTCATCCGCAATGATGAGTTCAGGCTCGGCGCAAAGGGCAAGTGCGATCACCGCACGTTGCCGCATGCCGCCCGAAAACTGGTGCGGATACTGTTTGATGCGGGAGGGGGCGTTCCTGATCCCGACGCTTTCCAGGAGGTTGATGGCCCGCCCGCGTGCCGCGCTCTGCGAGAGTTGCAGATGCTCCTCGATGGTCTCCACGAGCTGTCTTTCGATGGTCTCGATCGGGTTCAGGGACGTGAGGGGATCCTGAAAGATCATCCCGATCCGCTTGCCGCGAAGTTTGCGCATGGCTTCTTCGTTGAGTCCGTTGATCCGGTCACCATTCAGAAAAATGTCACCGGAACGAAGGCGTCCGGGGGCCTGCAGGAGCCCCATGACGGCATTGCCAATGGTTGATTTTCCGGCACCGGATTCACCAACGATGCCAAGAATCTCGCCCGCCGCGACCTCAATCGAAACGTCATCAACAGCCGTGAGAACCCCATGGCGATCCGGGAAATCAACGCACATATTCCGGATATCAAGCAGTGGCATCAGTCATCGAGTTTCGGGTTGAGTGCATCCCTCAACCAGTCACCAAGAAGGTTGACCGAGAGCGCCAGGAGCAGCTGTGTCATTGCGGGAAAGAGCTGATTCC
>JAPOSK010000487.1 GCA_026709725.1 Paracoccaceae bacterium
CTTATCTCGTATGCCGTCTTCTGCTTGAAAAAAAAAAAACCGGGATGTGCCATCGGCGATGACCTGCACGAGGCGTGTCTCCACTGCTCCACGCTGGGCCACGGCATCCAGAACAGCCGCGGTGAATTCGTCGAGACCTTCTGCGAGGACAAACAGGGAGCCGAAATCCTGCCCCGCCCAGCCGTCCTCCTCCAGACCGAACATCCGGCAGAAAGCGGGATTGGCGAGGTGGATCGCCCCGTCAATATCAATGACCAGGACACCATCCGACAGATTGTCGAGCAGGGTCTGCCACAGATCCGGCGTCTGATCTGTCATGACCGCTCCATCATGGTTCCAGTGCATCCACCGCGATGCCCCAGCGCTCGAGGGTGCGCCCGGTTACCCGATCCAGCGCATCGCGGGCGTTGAGCCTGTTCACGAGGGCCTCCTTTTCGGATTCGGTCGCACTGGCCAGTTCCCGCTCGGCGCTGGTGAGATCCGTCGCCGAGGAGAGACCCTGTGCAAACCGGATCTGTTCGATCTCGAGGTTGCGCGCGGCCAACTCACGGGACGCACGCGCGAGGTCCGCGAGCCGACGATTCACCGCGACATCGTGGACTGCCTGGCGCAGCTCCCTCTGGATGTTCTTGCGTGTTGTGACCAGGGCCCCCTCCGTCTGGTCCAGCCGATTGCGTGCCTGCAGGCGTGCGAGATGACGCTCTTTCCGGTCGCTGAGGGGAAAGCTGGCGCTCACGCCCAGGCTGGGATCTGTGCCAAACGGTGCCGTGACATTGAGATTGATGTCCGGCAGATGGTCGTTCTCTGTCTTCGCCAGTGCCATCTTCGCCTGTTCAACGGCGATGACGGCTGTCTGGTAATCGGTGCGCCGAGCCAGGACCGTCTCAAGTTCCACTGTCTCCGGGTCCACTGTCTCCGGGTCCACTGTCTCCGGGTCCACTGTCTCCAGATCGCGTGCCTGCAGCGCACCCACATCCACGGGGCGGATCCGGATCATGTCATCGAGTTCCAGGAGATCACGCAGTGCGGTCTGTGCCCGATCCTCGGCGTTGCGGGCGCGTTCCAGTGCCAGTTCCCCATTTGCAATGGCCGATTCCGCACGTGCCGCATCACGCGCCGGCACCCGGCCCGCTTCGATCAGTGCCTGTGTCGCGACACTCTGCTCCCGGGCGCGTTCCAAGGATTCCGCGCTGATCTCCACCTGGCGAATCGCCGCGCTGAGGCCGCGATAGGCCGCGATGACCCTATCGACAAGTCCGGCCACGGAATCGCGAAACCCGAGGATATTTCCCTGTTCTGCGAGGCGGGCGCGCCGCACCGGCTGTAGTGCGATTGCCCGTCCCGCGCCCCGGAACAGGGGCTGGCTGAGGGAGAGGCTCTGGCTCTCCCCATCTTCGCCGTAGAGGGGATGTGTCAGGGTGAGCGTGGCATTGCCACCCGTGGGCACCTTGAGGGTGGTCGTCAGGGTGACGCTGCCGGTGACAGTGCCTGCACGTGTCGTGCTGCTGGTGCTGGCACTAAATTTCGGGCGCCAGAGATTCGTATTGATCTCCAGCTCCAGCTGTTGCTCCTTGCGGCTCTGGCGCTGATTATAGAGATCCACATTGCGCTCCAGCGCGCTATGGATGGCGGTCTCCAGTGTCAAGACGCAGTCTCCGCCCGGGGCCATTTCTGCAGGGCACCCTGCGGTACCACCGTCCGGTGGTACCGGGTCCCTGTCCGAGGCAGGAGTACCTGCATGGGGAATGGATGAGACCAAGCCCTTGCTGCCGCTCTCCGTCTCACCGCAGCCCGCAAGAGCGAGACCCAGCATAACCCCCACCCAGCATAACCCCCACGGCACCCGCACTCTCTCCGTCTCATCTGTCATTCCCGCACGCTATGCATGGGCACGCCACCGATCAACCGGATGGTGCGGCACTTGCGTGTGCCATGTTTTCGGGCCGCAATATGGGACTCGTCCGAAATGTGACTCTGATACGATCGTCGACATCCACATCAACCCACAATCAATTGGTTCAATCGACCCTCTCGGAACAAACGCCCTACATGGACCGGAATATCTCCGATGACAAATCTAACCGCACACTCTGGCGGTAAAACTTTGTTGCCCGATGGGCACTCGAACATTTTCGCACAATCAGCTGGCCAGCGGTGCAGGTGCTGGAATCGTTATGAAAGTCCATATGACGGATTCCCTGGGCCCATGTCGGGTTGCTGCCCCCACCATAGGCTGCCCTTAGTCACAAGTTGTTTTGCAAAGAAGGGAGGCGGGGAGATCATTTTGAGGTCATCTTTCCGATATTGTCACCAGTTTGTCAATTATCACAATTCATCAGGGGAGTGATTCTCCCATGGCTGACTTTTCCTGACATCTCCCGACGCACCCTGGCTCCCGGCCTGATTCGGCCGAATCAGGCCGCCCCGTGCCAGGCGGAGCCTTCTGGCACGGGCCCGGGAGGCGGCATGGATCGACGCTGCCGCGAAACATTCGGGAAAGGGGGCCGATGCATCGCCGGATCGCTGATTGGCGCTCAGTGCGATTTTGGCGGATCACCTGTTATCAGGGACTTGCAGATTTCCGGGTCAACCATACGGGGATCGCACCCAATTCATCATGTGTTGCTGACAAAGATCATGGGCTGCGCCACACGCAGGATCAAATTTTTTTGGAATTGTTGCCGGGCCTTCATCTGGGTGGCCTTCATATCCTCCCGGGCCCGGGTCATCGGGATGCTGTCAGCCCTGTGCCACGGAGATGTCTTCAACGGTTGCTGTGAAACCAACGGGACACAATGCCATTCATTCCAACCGTAAACAGAATGCGCAGCAGGTGATGCAGGACAACAATGAGAGGATTGATGCCAAGACTCAATGCAATGAGCCCCATTTCGACAGCCCCGCCCGGGGCAAAACAGATGAACAGGGTCATGATCGAGAGATCAACATAGCGCGCGAGTCCAATTGCGAAGAGAAGGGCCACCATGAGTGCAACAGCAACTGTTGCCGCACCCAGGCCAACAACACGTGCCATGACTTTGCCCGGCAATCCTGTGAACATGGCACCAAGCCCCAGTCCAATGATCAGTTGGGCTGAATTAAACAGCCAGTTCGGGCTGGTGAGCGATGTCCATCCCCCGGCGTGGACAATGCAGCTGAGAATGAGTGGCCCCATCATGTGACCGGCCGGGAGGTGGATGAACCGGGCGATCAGCATCCCTGTTGCCACAAGAATGACCCACTTCACTCCCATCAGAAGGTTGAAGTCCTGTGGTCCGTATGTCTGTCCTGCACCGCTGCCAACCGCCTCCCCGGCGAGGATAAAAAAAGCCAGCGGAACGAACAGAACGATAATGACGATTCGGCTGAAATGCTGAAGGATCAGTATGCGGGTGTCAGCACCGGCTTCCTCGCCCAGTGCCACGGCTTCCACGAACCCACCAGGCATGGCTGAAAAATAGGCTGTGGGGTGATCGTATCGACCGAGGTGACGAAAGAAGAAATACCCGAGCGTCTGCATCAGGGCAACATAGATGATCATGGCGGTTACAGATGGCCAGAGGCCCGGCAGCAGATGCAAAATGTCCGGAGTAAAACTTGTGCCAATCATGACCCCGATGACTGCCATCGAACATTTTCTGATGAATGTCGGAAAGCCGATTCGACGTCCCTGCGGATTGGCAATCGCGACTGAATACAGCGATGTGACCAACAGGCTGCCCATCAGGTAAGGCATGGGCATGCCGCTTTTTGAAAATCCCCAGCCCAGAATAAGACCGATCAGGGTCAGCGAGGAGATTTCAAGGACTGTCCTGGTTCCGAGGCCTGTCATGGGTCGGGTGGGAGGGGCCAATCGGGCCAGCGATCAGGCCAGAATACAGGCATCATCAAATGACAACCGGTCGGCCCGGGGCCTGAGACCCTCATCCGTTCCGTAGCCGAGATTGATCAGGAAATTTGAACGCCAGGTGGAGTTGGCGAAGAACAGCTCATCAATCCTGGCGTTCCTGAAGCCTGACATCGGTCCACAATCCAGTCCACACAAGCGGGCAGCGATCATAAAAATACCTCCCTGAATGGATGAATTCCGCAGGACAAACTGCTGAAAGGCATCATCAGGCATCGCTTCGAAGGATGAGGATGATTCTGCCATATGCGGTGCGAGCAGGGGCAGGTGTCGGTAAAACTCAAGATCATGGGCGATGATGGCCGTGACAGGTGCTGAACGGGTCTTCTCAACATTGCCCGGTGCCAATGCTTCAATGATCATTTCCCTGGCTGCTGCGGATTGTGCGAAGACAATTCGCATCGGACATGTGTTGTTTGATGTCGGAGCCAGTGATGCCAACGCATAAACCTGCCGCAATGTGCTCTCGTCAATCTTGCGCTTGCTGAAAAACTTACAGGATCTGGCCTGCTCAAATATCAACCCGGTAAGTTCTGGATCTGGCTGATTCATGGTCGATCACCTGAATTCGGGATTCTGTCGGCATGTGGCCCGGATGACTGCGGAAATTCTTTCCCGGCTTCTCTCTGCATGGTCCTTCGTTTCTCGCTCCCGGTCCGGGGTTCCGCTGCTTGATGGAGTCTGCCGACAGGCGCGAGCGGACACGGTTTTCGCCTTGATGCACCCACCCTCGCTGTCAGGGTCTGCAACGGCTCCTTGTGGCGGGCCTTTGCAGCGTCATCAGTCAAGGGAGAATGAGGGCAGGGCATCAAAGGCGGTACGGATTGCGTTACCCCAGCCGGATGAGATCATTTTGTAATAGGGATCTTCCGGTTCGATACGACGCTTGATGCCCGGCTGGAGACTGTCGGCCTTGTAGATGTGAATATCAAGCGGGAGTCCGACAGAAAGGTTGGCCTTGATCGTCGAGTCGAAACTGACCATGAGCAGTTTCACAGCATCCTCGAAACTCATTTCAGGATCAAAGGCACGGACCAGAATGGGCTTGCCGTATTTTGTCTCTCCGATCTGAAAGAACGATGTGTCTTCCGACGCTTCGGCAAAGTTGCCTTCGGGGTAGATGAGGAAGATGCTCGGTGAGTTGCCCTTGATCTGGCC
>JAPOSK010000052.1 GCA_026709725.1 Paracoccaceae bacterium
GCCTCTGCCGATCCCGAGAGAGCCTCACACATGTCCGCCTCGCCACAGGCATTGCGGCGCCCAAAGGTCATCATCCGGCGGATGATGACCGGGGATGGGGATGCCATCCCGGGGAACGCACCCGCCACACCCGGAGCAGGGCCGGCCCGCCATGGCGGGCCGGCCTGTCCCCGGAGTCTCCATGCGGGGGGCGCCCCCTTGTGCGCAGAGGGCCCGGAGGTCAGCAACAGAAGGGAGGCGATGGCCTTGCCCACCCGGGCGGCGGTCCGCTCTCATGACCGCCTCAGCCCCCATCATCGTCATCTCTTTGGGCCATGACCCGCACGGCTCCCGATGTCGCCCCTCGCATCCATCGGGCGGGGACGGTCGTGCTGCCGGTCTGCCCACCCCTGTGGATGCTGACATGCCGGGTGATCAATTGTCAAATGACCTGTTCAGACTGTTCATCATGCTGAAATACCTACATACGTTACCCGCGTAAAATCTGAGTTCTTCGAGCACGAATGCGTTGTTCTTGACAATTCAGGGCTTGACAAGTCTGATATTGCATCCACATATCGTGGCTGTCGATTCTTCCTTGAGGTGCGCTGTTCCATGCCGGTACTGGTTGTCGAGTCCCCTGCCAAAGCCAAGACGATCGGCAAATATCTTGGCAAGGACTATACCGTTCTGGCGACCAACGGCCATATCCGCAATCTTGTGCGGAAGGATGGGTCCGTCGACCCTGATGATCAATTTCGCATGACCTGGGAAATTCTCCCGGAAAAACGCCGGCAGATTGAAGAAATTGCCAAAGCCTGCAAGAAGAGCGACACGCTGATTCTGGCCACAGACCGGGATCGGGAGGGTGAGGCGATCGGCTGGCACCTGACAGAAGTTCTCGCGGGCAAGAGGGGCAGGGTTCTCCCTGAGACCGTGTTCCGGATCACATTCGATGCAATCACCCGCAAGGCAGTTGAGGAGGGGCTTGAGAACCGGGGTGCAATCAACAGGGACCTCGTTGAAGCCTATCTGACCCGCTCGGCTCTTGACTACCTGGTTGGCTTTGGCATTTCGCCGATCCTCTGGCGGCGATTCCCCGTGGGAAAATCAGCCGGGCGTGTCCAGTCTGCCTGTCTGCGACTGATTGCGGAGCGTGAGACCGAGATCGAGAAATTCGTTGAGCGTGAATACTGGTCCATCAAGGCTGAACTGGTCAAAACCGATGGCAAGGAAGGGGCATTCACGGCAACCCTGTCCGTTCTGGATGGCAGGAAACTCGGCAAATTTGCACTTGCCACCGAAAAAGATGCCCTGTCCGCCAAAGCCAGGGTTATGGAGACAGATCTTGCAGTGACCTCTGTCAAGTCATCACCCGTGTCCCAGTCGCCGCCCCCACCGTTCATAACGGCAACAATGCAGCAGGTGGCCATTCGGGCCTTGGGCTTCAGTGCCAAGCAGACCATGTCGGCAGCCCAGAAACTCTACGAGGATGGGTTGATCACCTACATGCGAACGGACTCGGTCAGCATGTCTCCAGAGGGCTACAGTGAAGTCCGTGCATTGATTTGCTCTCGATTTGGCAACGCATACGCACTTGACCGCCAACGCACCTACAAGGGCAAGGTCCGCAATGCCCAGGAAGCCCATGAGTGTATCCGGCCGTCATCATTTCGGCAGCACCCCCGAGATGTCAAGAACCGGCCCACAGACCAGCGACGTCTCTATGACCTGATCTGGAAGCGGGCGGTTGCCAGTCAAATGAAGAACGCCACCTTCCGCAAGACTGCCATAACCATTGCATCACCCGATGAAGCCATCGAGCTGACAGCATCGGGCCAGACCCGGACCTTTGACGGGTATCAGAAACTCCTTGATTCGGAGAGCGACGAGAGCCGGAAGGATCAATCCGAAGCGACCCAGGCGCTTGCAGAACTCGCTGAAGGCGACGCCCTCGACAAAAAGGGTGTAACCGCACACCAGCACTTCACCAAACCCCCGGCACGCTATACCGAGGCATCCATCGTCAAGGAAATGGTCGAACTTGGCATCGGTCGCCCATCGACCTATGCCAGCGTGCTCTCAACAATCCAGGAACGTGGGTATGTCGAGATGTTCAAGCGAACACTCAAGCCCACATCATCGGGTCGGCTGGCAATCGTGTTTCTGGCCAGGTTTTTTGAGCGGTACATCGAGCTGGAATACACTGCCGCCCTCGAAGAGGATCTCGATACGGTCTCACGCGGTCAAGCCGACCGGCTTGATGTGCTTCGTGACTTCTGGTCGGAATTTTCAGTCAGTCTGCAAGCCGTTTGGGAGCTGAAGCCCAGCGAGGTTCGCGAACATGTGACGGCGGCGGCCCTGCCTCTCCTGCTTCCTGCTGATGCACCAGCCGTCCCGAATGGCTCTCTCACCTGTCCGGAATGCGGGCAGGGCCAACTGGTCCTCAAGTTTTCCCGCAATGGTGGTGGCGACCCCTTCCTTGGCTGCACACGCTATCCGGAATGCACACATATTCACAACATTGCCAAGCGGGCCGAACGCGTCATCGGGACTGCCGGTCATCCTGCCAATACCCCCAATATCGTCCTCAAGGATGGTCGCTATGGACCCTATATCGAGTCCGGTGATCAACGGATCAGTCTGCCCAAGGACATCCGACCCGACGATCTGACGGAAGATCTGGCACTGCAACTCCTCTCACTTCCACGCACCATCACTGAAAAAACACCGGATGCAGAACCGATCCTGGCCAGGCTCGGTCGCTATGGACCCTACATCACGCAGGGGAAGACCAACGCCAATCTTCCCTCGACCCGTGATCTCTTCACGATTGATGACGCGGCGGCCCGCAAACTGCTTGCCCAGCGCACACAGCCCCGCAGTGTTATTCGTGAAATCACCGATGGCACCGACACCCTGCGCATCATGCGGGGGCGCTACGGCCCCTATATCGCCTGCAAAGGCCAGAACATCAAAATTCCCAACGAGGTCACCGTTGAGTCGCTTTCCGATGATGCCGCCTGGAAACTTGTCATGGATCATGCAGCGAAGACCGCTGCTTCAACGCTTGGCCAACATCCAAAAGGGGGTGATATCCAACTGCTTGACGGTCGCTACGGTCCCTATGTGAAATGGAAGAGGATCAATGCAAGCCTGCCCGCAGACACCGACCCGGCAAGTCTGAGCCTTGCGGCTGCCATCGAACTCATCAATGCCAAGGCCGGTTCAGGAAGACGCCGCAAAGCACGATAAATGACCTCCCGGAACCCGACAAATCTGCCTGCTTTTCGCCAGCATCCGGGATCCCGGATATGATCGGTCATCTCAATCACATCGCCATCGTGGTCCCGGATCTTGATGCCGCCATCACCCTCTACAGAACAGCCATGGGAGCGAGCGTTTCGGAACCCCTGCCCATGCCCGAACATGGCGTGACCGTTGCCTTCGTTTCACTGCCCAATACCAAAATCGAGCTCATGGAACCCCTTGGGAACGACAGTCCGGTTGCCGGGTACCTTGCGCGCAATCCGGCGGGCGGCATCCATCACATCTGCCTCGAAGTTCCTGATATGGATCAAGCCACCGAAGCCGTAACTGCCGCTGGCATTCGCACGCTCGGAGAGCCAAGGACGGGTGCCCATGAGAAACCCGTTGTGTTTCTTCATCCCAAGGACTGTGTCGGCACCCTCATTGAATTCGAGGAAATCTGAGTCATGGCAATCGGTGCCGCCCTTGTCCTCTATGCCGTCATCTGGTTCCTTTGCCTCTTCATCATGCTTCCCCGGGCCATCCGTACCCAGGATGAGTCCGGTGCCACCATCCCCGGCACACCCGGTTCAGCACCCGAGAACCCCCATCTGGCCGTGAAGATCAAATGGACCACCCTTCTTGCCACACTGATCTGGGCCATTGCCTGCGCCTTCATCATCAGCGGCACCATCACAATCGAGGATCTGGATCTCTTCAACCGCTGGCAGGCCGGGCATTACGGATAAACCCACCGCCTGCCCGGTCCGCATCACAACTGTCATCTGCATCACAACTGTCGGGGATCAGGTTGCCGTCCGGTCCATCATGCCGCCCGCAGCCCGGCGGGTGGTGCGCGGCTCATCCCATCCCCGAATGACCATTCATGCACCGTGGCATGGCATCAGCAGGAAAAGACAGTGATACCACCGCCGCGGACCGTCAATACGTTCACACAAACAATCGACCGGGGGCCGCTCTCACAGCAAGGTTCTATTCCGGTGCGTCCTCATTCGATCCCCTGCAGCCAGTGCCACGCCCCCAGACAGACTGCCAGACCGGCAGGTGATCGCCTGCCGCCTCTGCGGCACTGAACACACCATTTGCAACAGCCCGTGCCATACACTCGGCCGCCGCGTGACCGATCTCAAACTGGGCCATGGCCGGATTCTCAACCCTGATCATGCCGCTTGAGGCGGCAAAGACCAGGTCGCCATCAAAAAGTGTATGTGAGGGGCGCAGGGACCGGGCAAATCCGTCCTGGCCTCCGAGCGCGATTCGACTGAGTTCGGCCTTGCCGAAGGCAACATCCGTGGCGACAATGCCAATCGTTGTGTTACGGCCCATTTCACTGCCACTGCCGGCGAGATCCGGCTCCCAGCCGGGATCGCGAGTCTGCGGACACCCCTGACCACCGAATTCGTCACCGAACTCACTCACGCCAGCCCAGAAGCGTCCGGTGCCAGGTTGCACAGCCGTGCCCACCGCATTCACCGCCACCAGAGATCCGACTGTATAGCCACTGCCTGTCACCACCGACGCAGTCCCCAAACCCCCCTTCAGATCCCGCGTCGTCGCCCCTGTCCCTGCACCAGTACTGCCTGTCTCGAAATCGACAGAAGCCGTGCCGAATGCCTCCGCGCCCAGGGGACCGTAGGGGTTTTGCAGCCAGGCCTTGTCACCGCCATTGAGAAGGTCAAAAAGGATTGCGGAGGGGACAATCGGCACCCTGGTCTCGCCAACCTGATAGCCGCGCCCTTCCGCCCTGAGAGCCTCGACCACACCCGATGCCGCATCAAGACCATAGGCAGAACCGCCCGCGTTCTCTCGGGCGGT
>JAPOSK010000255.1 GCA_026709725.1 Paracoccaceae bacterium
AGAACTATAAATGTACTAGTTTGGCAAGTTATTTTGTGTAATTTCTGTGTAATATCCACTTCACCATGTTACAGTACTTAAGGTTGTAAGTCAAACAGTCACCACCTCTCTTGAAACATGTACGTTTATACTGGTGCAGAGGAAGGTAGCAGTGGTAAAATGGGCCTGGGATATAGGGTTGTGATGGCTCTGATGGAACTGTATCAGCAGAAGAATCATTGCCTCTATATAGATAATTTTTATACAAGCCCTCAACTACTACTTGACCTTCTGGATAAGGGTATCTACTGCACAGGTACCGTTAGTACTAATCGGACAGGATTTCCCGTGTCACTTATCCCACCAACAAAATCTATGAACCCTGGTACTTACCGGTTTGCAACTGCATGTGGGAACAAGTTGACTGCTGTGTGGTGGAGGGATAGGAGAGATGTTTTTATGATGAGCACCGTCCACAAAAAGTCTGTTCAGTACGTGATGAAAAGGCCTAAAGGATCCCATGAAAAGCAGCCGATGCCTTGCCCCATTATGATAGCAGAATATAATAACAGTATGGGTGGCGTAGATCTTACGGATCAACAACTGAGTTATTACTCTATGACTACTCGAAAAACGTTGAAATGGTGGAAAAAGGTGTTTTGGCGACTTGTTGATATTTGTATAGTCAACTCTTGGATTATTTTTAGAACCAATTTTCCAGATTCTCCAATCAGTTCACATAAGGCTTTCCGCCTTCATCTAATCACTGAACTTGTTCAACCGCTTCTAGAACTGAAAGCTAGTCCTTCATGCCCAGCTTACTTGAAAACAAAGAAGGACGGACACGCTACCCAAGAAAGTCACGGAACGAAAAAGGGGGCGGTGGCGGTCGTAGTCCGGGGACCGCCGATGGCCATGACTACTACGTCTATGTCGTTCTGGCCTGAATTTTCCACCGTGTCCGCCGAATACACGGGAGAGCTGTGCCGGGAGATTCTCGACCGGATGGACGAGTGCTTTCCGCGGTCGTGAGCGGCGCGGGATAGATAGGGGCGGGAGGAACAGACGATGACGGATCAGCCATTCAAGGTCGGCGACGTGGTGACGCTGAAGTCCGGCGGTCTGCCCATGACGGTCGAGGGCATGAATGAGGATGATGTTAGCGTTGCATGGACCGATGATGCCGGGACCGTGAAAGTGGATAAATTTTCGAGGAATGCCCTGAAAATTTACAACCCTGAATTGGCGATTGGTTCCATGAGCGGCGGGGAGTCAGTGGTTAGTGACAAGTCTTTCTGGAGGAAGCTCGCGTCCGCTGCCAAAAAGGCCGGGCGCGAAGCAATCGAAAAGGCCCTGACGGTTTATTACGTGTACTGCGATCCGGATACCCCGCCCGAGGCAAAGAACTACATTCGCGGCGCGTTAGCCTATTTCATCATTCCGCTTGATGCGCTTCCCGACTTTATGGCTGCCGTGGGATATACAGACGATTTGGGAGTGCTGGTCGCCGCGATTGCGGCGGTTGCGCAGCATATCAAGCCTGAACATGCCGAAAAGGCTGAGTATTGGGTAAACCGCAACTTTGGGCCGAAGTCCTAGACATGGCAATTGGCCGACCGGAGTTCGGAGTTTTGGGCAAGGATGGCGGCGGAAAGGAACAGGAATGCCAGATGACCTTACCCTAACCAAAGTCGAGCGGCTCATGCTGATAAACCAATTCCGCATCCTGGAGGCACTCGGCCCGGACGAGACGTCATCATATGCCGAGCAGCGCACGATATTGGAGGACGGCTACGAGTCCTATTACGACTGGAAAGTGTTCGGTCAAATTCTCAGTCCCACATCATGCGAAGAGGGTACGGAAGTTCTGGACACCCTAACCATGTTTGACGCGATCAGAAATTCCCTGCCGGAGGGTGCTTCCGTGGATGACTATCCCCATAGCCGGTTCAACGGTTACAGCGGGAACGAAGAAACCAAGTCCATGGCTTTCGCGCGGTTCAGCATTGAAGGGTTGGGAAAATTCTCGTCCCTGCCGTTACGGGAAACGGACCCTTGGAACTCTCATTTCCCAATGAGAGAGGTCTATGGCCGGATGCTGGCGGAATGGCGGAAGGTTCCGGAAACGGATCGGTTCGACATGTCCGAAGACCAGCTCAGGAGCGTAATGGACGCGGCTAGGCACCCGGACGCGGATTGACAGTTAGGAGAAAACGACATGAGTGACGGGAAAGACGTTTCGTTTGTCAGTCACGCGCTGGCGGACACATTGCGCACAGATCTCGACGACCTGAATAAAATGCTTCACAGCCTTTTGGGCGAAGTTAATGGCGTCAAACGCGAGACTGGCCGCGAGTCGTTGATCGCGGCGATGAACGAACTGGACATGGACTTGCGGACGCTCTCTGAAACGGTTGAGAGAATGAAGGCGAAGTTCGAACTGGCCAAATGCTGTCTGTGAACGGGTCGGAATCCATGAGGAAAGCCATAGCCCTCATCGGAGCGGCCTGCGTTGGACTGATGCTGTCCGGATGCATGCCGCAGACGCCCGTGGAGACGCGCAACAGTTCCCTGACCCAGGGGAACGTCCAGATGCGCCTCGTCGTGGGCCGGACGACCAAGGCGGACGTGCTTGAGGCGTTCGGCGCCCCCAACGTCACCACGCGGGACAGTTCCGGGCGGGAAATCTGGTCCTACCAGCGCTCCGCCGTGGCGGCGCAGTCCGCCGAGCAGGGTGGCGGGGTCTTCCTCCTGATCGCCAACGTCGGCGGGTCATCTGCCGGCTTTTCCCAAACGTCACGGATGCTGACGCTGATCATCACGTTCGACGCGAACGATACCGTCACCGATTTCAGGAGCCGGGAAAGCAACTTCTAGGGGAACAATATGAGAAACGCACTGGCCGTCCTGCTCATCGTCCTGCTCGCGGGCGCCTGCGCCATGACGGAACCCGAACCGACGCCGCTTGAATTGCAGGCGTTCCAGCAGCGGGAATTCCCGGCGCCGAAACGCGTCCTGTTCGCCGCGACCGTCTCGTCGTTTCAGGATCTGGGGTACATCGTTGACGCCGCGGATTTCGATACCGGCCTGATCACGGTGTCAAGCCCGGCCAGAAGCGGTTTCGTGCCTTTCGTGGGAACCGTCAACTCACAGACCCGCGCCACGGCCTTCGTCGAGGAGGCGGGCGAGGGGGCGTCCCGCGCGCGCCTGAACTTCGTCACCGGAACGGAAAGCGCGGACGCCTACGGGCGAATGACCAGACAGGACGAGCGGATACTGGACCCCGCGGTCTACCGGGAGGCCTTCGAGAGGATTGACGTGACCATCTTCACACGGACGCCATGAGGGAAACCGGTGGGCCTGACGCGTCTGGTCGGAAACGGACTCCGGCGAACGGAGGTTTCGCCTGGCTCTCAAGTCTCATGCGGAGAATGTGCAAAATGAGATTTCGGCTGAGAATGAACGTGCTGTTGATTATCGGGGCCGGTTATCTGGCCACTGGTTACGTGTTTTCCCGGATACTCGGACTGGAGGGTACGGACGCGGAACAGGCATACGACATCGTGAGCGCCCCGCTCATGGCCCTTATCGGCGGTTCGCTTGCCATCGCGAAGGATTTGATCACGGCGGACGATCACCCGAAAGAACCGGGGCCTGACCTAGGCAAAGGCGAAAAACAGGAATGAGAAGGTAAGGATCAGGAACAGCGCGTCGATGAACATCCGGCTCACCCTTTCCGCTAACGAAGTTTGGGGCTTCCCTAGCGTCTGGCCCGGGGTTTGTCAAAGCCGCGGATGGCCGCCTACAGTGCGCCGAGCATCTTTGGCGGCTTCTACGGCCCCGACCACATCGAGACGGTCGGCGTCTTCGAAAAGACCAGCATCGTGACCTCCTTCGGGGCGAGGTGCGATTGACGGGGGCAGGTTGCTACATTTATCCGATTTATGGCAACTCACGAAATCAAGGAGCATTCTAGCATGAACAAAATAATCGGCGTAATTGCAGGCATCATCGCAATAGTTGGATCTGCATTCGGTGTTTTGCATTACCTTGATGCCCGCTATTTGAAGACCGAAAATCATGGCTCATACAAGTATCTACCCTCTGGAGCGGTGATCGCTTTTACTGGAAACTGCCCTGAAGATAAGGGCTGGTCTTCTTATCCAAATGGGGAGGGTCGTTTTCTTCTCGGTGCGGGAAAATCAAGAGATATTGACCAAACATATGAAGTTGGCGACGATGGGGGATCCTCGTTCGTGCAGCTTACTGAGGCGCAAATGCCAAGTCACAGACATGATGATGTAGACGGTGAAGGCGTCGCAAACCACTTGTTGGTTCAGGTTGATGGCAGGCCGCTGACAGAGACAGAAGTAGATGGAATATCGTCCCATAGGGAGTTTAACCAACGGGACGGAGTCAGAATGGCTGAAAGAGGCAAGGATGAAGCCCACGAGAACAGGCCACCATACATTGTGGTGAATTTCTGCCATTTCATAGGTTCACCATGATGGGTCTATCCCAACAAAGAGGAACGAAGCGCGACATGGAAACCGGAACGCCCGACGGTCTCACGCCTCGTGGATGAAGGGTTGCCAGGGAAAGGGCGGAAATGACCGATAACGAACTGAGAGGCGCATGATCCCGACTTTCGTCATATCCCTGCCGGACTGCGGGGACCGGCGCGACGCCATCTCCGATCGGCTCGGGGCGCTCGGGATCGCCTTCGAGTTCGTTGACGGGGTGGACGGCCGCGACGGTCTCGACCCGGCCTGGGAGGACCAGATCGACCGCGTTGAGGCCCGCCGGGCGCGCGATCCCATGTCGGATGTCGAGTTCGCCTGCGCCCTGTCGCACGTCAGATGCTACCGCCGCATCGTCGCCGACGAGATTCCCTATGCCATGGTGCTGGAGGATGACGTGATCCCCGCCCCGGACCTGCCCCGGTTCCTCTCGGGCGGACACCACGGGGACGCGGCCGTCACGCAGCTTTACGTCGAGCGTCCGTACGTCCGGAGGAAAGGGGCTTGGCACCGCCACGAGGTACACCAAACCTTTGATAACCTACCCTGCCCTTGTCCT
>JAPOSK010000613.1:0-3056 GCA_026709725.1 Paracoccaceae bacterium
CGGAGCGGGTCCGCCCTGGCGCCTTGCAGGCATCGGTGAACCATGCGGCCGTCTCCGCTGATCTCTGTTGCATGCCGATCTGGATGAGGCGGAACGGCATGGCATGCGATCAGAGGGGAGTCAGGTGTGTGTTGTCGATAGGTCCGGGACCGGCTGATGACGATCCCGATCATCTGTCGCTGCAGCAGGACAGGCCGCTCCCTTTCATTGAGCAGGGAACGCCGGGTGCGGGTCATGACTGATTCCATGGTGTTTCCGCCACGATGACGTTGGAGCGCAGCATCATGAGCCCCATCATGCCAGGGCGGTTTCCGGAGATGTCAGGGTTCGCGATGCCATCAAGGGCCCGTGAAGTGATTCTGGAGGGCAATGCGGTGCCGGCGGGCTGATTCTCCATACCCTTTGCGGTGATTGCAATTTGCCGGCAACATCATTATCTCCCCGCAGGGGCAGGGGGTGCAATGTGCTCCGAGGTGATGGCAGGGCATTGGTCTGGTGCAGGAGTATGTCTGATGACGCAACGGATGCGACCCCTCTCACCACATGTCATGATCTTCCGCTGGCCATTGAATGCCATCATGTCGATCATGCATCGCATAACCGGTGTTGTCATGACGGCAGGGGGGGTTCTGCTTGTCTGGTGGTTCCTCGCTGCTTCCGTGTCCGGATCCTACTTTGATGCGGTCAACGGCCTGATGACGTCGGTTGTCGGCGATCTGGTCATGCTCGGCCTGCTTGCTGCACTTTGTCACCACTTCTGCAACGGAATCCGGCATCTGATCTGGGATACCGGTCGGGGATTGGGTGATCGGGATGTCACGCTGTCGTCCCGCATCAGCCTCGGCGGGTCTGTCATTCTCTTTGCAGTGATCATTCTGGTTGGCTGAGTGAGGGCTTTTCCATGAGTTTTCAAACCGGTTATGCCAGGGTCCTGGGTCTGGGAAGTGCCCGCGAGGGAACCCATCACTGGTGGCAGCAGCGTCTGACGTCCATCGCCCTTCTGATCCTTACCCTTCCCTTCGTGATCCCCTTTGCCCGGGCACTCGGCAGCAGCCATGATGAGGTATTGCAGATCTATGGCAACAGCGGCCATGCCCTGGTTGCCATTCTCTTCATCGGGGTCGGTTTTCTTCATCTCAGGCAGGGACTGCAGGTGGTCATTGAAGACTATGTCCACAATCGATTGATGGCGATGACCCTGACCATTCTCAACATCCTCGGGTGCTGGGGCTTTGGCATTCTCGGCATTTATGCCATCGGCCGCATAGCCCTCCTTGCCTCTGTGACCTGACGATGCCCGCCTACGACCTTGTTCGACATGATTATGATGTTGTGGTGATCGGTGCCGGTGGAGCCGGTCTCCGTGCAACGCTGGGCATGGCCGAAGGGGGGCTCAGGACGGCATGTATTACCAAGGTCTTTCCGACGCGATCGCACACTGTGGCCGCCCAGGGCGGAATCGCCGCCTCACTTGGCAATCTTGGCCCGGATGCATGGCAGTGGCATATGTACGATACGGTCAAGGGCTCCGATTGGCTCGGTGATGTCGATGCGATGGAATACCTGGCTCGGGAGGCGCCCCGTGCCGTTTATGAGCTTGAGCACTACGGTGTCCCGTTCAGCCGCAATGAAGATGGCCGAATCTACCAGAGACCCTTTGGTGGCCATACAACCGAATTCGGCGAGGGTCCGCCGGTTCAGCGCACCTGTGCTGCGGCCGACCGTACCGGTCATGCCATACTTCACACGCTCTATGGGGAATCGCTCAAACAGAAGGCCGAGTTCTACATTGAGCACTTCGCCATTGACCTTCTGATGTCGTCCGATGGTGTCTGCAACGGTGTCATGACATGGAGTCTGGAAGAGGGTGTCTTGCAGCCCTTTTCGGCCAAGCGGGTGTTTCTGCCCACGGGCGGTTCGGGCGGGGGCGTTTTTTCCGCCACCTCCGCCCACACCTGCACCGGGGACGGCAACGGCATGGCGGCGCGGGTCGGCCTCCCGCTGCAGGATATGGAGTTTGTCCAGTTTCACCCCACCGGCATCTACGGAGCCGGGGTCCTGATCACCGAAGGAGCCCGGGGCGAAGGCGGCTATCTGACCAATTCCGAGGGCGAGCGGTTCATGGAACGCTATGCTCCGACCTACAAGGATCTTGCCAGCCGCGATGTCGTCTCACGCTGCATGACGCTGGAGATCCGCGAAGGCCGCGGGGTCGGACCGGATGGCGATCATATCCATCTCCATCTTGATCATCTGCCACCGGAAACCCTGGCTGAGCGCTTGCCGGGAATTTCGGAATCAGCACGCATCTTTGCCGGCGTTGACCTCACTAGGGCACCGGTTCCGGTTCTGCCAACAGTCCATTACAACATGGGCGGCATTCCGACCAACTACCACGGCGAGGTCATCAGGCCCGCGCCCGATGATCCTGATGCCCTTCAGCCGGGGCTTATGGCAGTCGGCGAGGCGGCCTGTGCCTCAGTGCATGGTGCCAACCGACTCGGCTCCAATTAGCTCACCGATCTTGTCGTCTTCGGTCGTGCGGCGGCGATCAGGGCCAGCGAAATCATCGATCCCCGGAGTGCGGTTCAGGCCGCTGAACCCGCCGCTGTCGATCAGGTTCTCGACAAGTTCGACCGGATTCGTCACGCCGACGGCACCACACCCACAGCCAGCCTGAGGCTTGAGATGCAGAAAGCCATGCAGCGCGATGCCGCCGTGTTTCGCGACTCGGAGACACTGGCTTCCGGCGTTGCGGCGATGGACAGGATCGCCGGACAGTTCAGCGATATCAAGGTGACGGACCGTTCTCTCATCTGGAACTCGGATCTAATGGAGACACTGGAGCTTGAAAATCTGCTCCAGAGTGCACTGACAACGGTCAACAGTGCTGCTGCACGCACAGAGACGCGGGGTGCACACGCCCATGAGGACTACCCTGACCGGGACGATGAGAACTGGCGGTGCCATTCACTGGCCTGGATTGATGACGGGACGGTCCGACTCGGAACACGTCCGGTCCACACGGAAACGATGATGCCTGTTGCTGACGGTGG
>JAPOSK010000613.1:3066-5052 GCA_026709725.1 Paracoccaceae bacterium
ATTCAGCCCAAGGCCAGGGTCTACTGATGCAGCAGGTGATCACAGCCTGCATTCTGGCCGGGATGCTCATGGCATCGTGCGCAACGGCACCGCGCGAGGAGTCTCCCGCCCAGGAGGGTTGCAACGGTCATATCACGACCGGTGGAACAGCTGGCCTGGGTTACCATTCGGAAGATGGGTTTCTGTCGAAGTTCACGATCGAAATCGGCATGCACAGCCGCCCACAAAATCCCTGCCTGCAATCAAACGACCGCCCCGGCACAACACTCTCAGTCAAACAGGGAAGTTGATCATGGTTGAATTTGCATTGCCGAAAAATTCGCGGATCCGGGTCGGCAGGGAGTGGCCAAAACCCGACTCCGGTATCAATCTTCGCAGGTTTCGGGTCTATCGGTGGAATCCGGACACCGATCAGTCACCACAGATTGACAGTTATCACATCAACCTTGACGAATGCGGTCCCATGGTGCTTGACGCCATCATCAAGATCAAGAACGAAATTGACCCGACACTGACTTTTCGCAGGTCGTGCCGTGAAGGGATCTGCGGCTCCTGTGCCATGAATATCAACGGATCCAACACACTGGCGTGCACGGCAGCGATCCCCGCCAAGGGTGACGTCAGGATCTATCCGCTCCCCCACATGGCTGTCGTCAAGGATCTGGTTCCCGACCTCAGTCATTTCTATGCCCAGCACGCATCAATCATGCCCTGGCTCGCCACGCATACCAATGTTCCCAACGAAGAGTGGAAGCAGTCCCGGGATGACCGCAGCAAACTCGACGGCCTCTATGAGTGCGTCATGTGTGCCTGTTGCTCGACATCCTGCCCAAGCTACTGGTGGAACAGCGACCGCTATCTCGGACCCGCCGCACTTCTGCATGCCTACCGCTGGCTGATCGACAGTCGTGACGAGAACACCGGGGACCGTCTTGACGGGCTCGAGGATCCTTTCAAACTCTACCGGTGTCACACAATCATGAACTGCACCCGCTCCTGCCCGAAGGGACTCAACCCGGCCAAGGCCATCGCGGAAATCAAGAAAATGATGGTCGAGCGCAAGATGTAGACCGTCATGCCGCGCCCGGAAGCCATGTCCCGCCAGATCGTCCTGACTTGAATTTGATAACCCCAATCCACATATGCCAAACGGAGCCGGTGGCGGCATGGAGCCTGTTGGTGAGATTCTCATCAGCATCGCGCAACAGAAAGCGGAACCATGAAGGACAAAAAAACGGCCGGACGGTTTTCAGTTGGCGACCATGTTGTCTACCCATCCCACGGTGTCGGCATCGTCGAGAAAATTGAATCGCAGGAGGTTGCAGGCTCCAAAATGGAGCTGATCGTCATCGTCGTCGAAAAGGACCAGATGAAACTCAGCATCCCCACCAAGCGGGTTGGCAAGGTCGGTCTCAGGGCTCTCACGCCCCCGAAAGAACTTGACGAAACACTGAAGATTCTTGGCGGCCGGGCCCGGATCAAGAAATCCATGTGGTCAAAACGGGCCCAGGAATATGATCAGAAGATCAATTCCGGCAGCATCAAGGAATTGACCGAGGTTGTTCGTGACCTGCATCGTCATGACAAGCAGAAGGAACAGTCCTACTCCGAACGACAGCTCTACGAATCAGCCTTTGAGCGCCTCTGCACCGAGGTGGCGGCGGTCTACAGCATCAGTCATGAAGATGCTTCCGCCACACTCCTCAAACACCTTGCAGATCGCGGTCGATCACGATCCGCCCCGTCATCCGGCAGCAAGAAGGCCGCAGCCTGACATCACAAACTCCAGCGCACAACTCCATGCCATTGGTGCCCCGCCCGCCAGTTGAGTTCACCGCCGGGTCCTTCTGCCCCTGCGGAGTGTCCCCCCGGGAATCCGCCCTGTGCGTTCATTGCGCTGGAACCGATTTCCGGATTGACGCCGGCATCCCTGATGGCCGTCAGTCCCGATTGAGCTGCCCGTGTTGTCTCAACACAGTCTGGAAG
>JAPOSK010000405.1 GCA_026709725.1 Paracoccaceae bacterium
TTCTGTCCTGACAAAGGCCCACTGACGCAGCCTGTGATTTGCAGCAATCCCTGAACAGGCAATTGAATGTTTCAGTGGCCTGCCCCTGATCACCTGCTTTTCCTCAGGGCTGTGGATTTTCATCTGCCGGATCATCTCATGGAGGAGGTGGTCCCCGACAAGGGATTTGCCGGCCCGGACCAGATGCCGGGGACCTCCTGAAGAGACCCTGGACACGATCACGCCATGACGGGAGAACCATGACATCATTCCATGGGTCAGGCTGCGACCCCACCGGCTCTGTCGTGCACCTGAAGACATGGAGCGTCATGGCACTCATGGCAGAGTGGACAGGACGGGCTGGATACTGGCGGAATCATGATTGCCTGATTTACACTCCCTGGCAGGTGTGGACAGGTTTGACAGGCAGATGGCGTGAATCATTCAATGTCTGGGGGAGCCGTCCCGGACCATCCTGTCTGCGAATCCGATAGGAGAATGCCTCCCTGCAGACGAACAATGCGGTCTGTGCGTGCCGCGAGTTCGGTGTTATGGGTCGCAATGAGGGCCGAACACCCGCGCTCACGCAGACGCTCGGTCATGAGGGTAAAGACGGTCACGGCTGTCTCGCCGTCGAGATTGCCGGTGGGTTCATCCGCCAGAACCAGATGGGGGCGGTTGGCCAGGGCGCGACAGACAGCCACCCGCTGCTGTTCGCCGCCTGAAAGTGTTGCGGGGCGGTGGTGCTGTCGGGCTTCAAGACCGACAGCGGTCAGGAGACTGACGGCATGATCCTGTGCGAGTGCATGGCGTTGCCCTGCAGCAATCTGGGGAAGAATCACATTCTCAAGTGCAGAGAATTCGGGCAGGAGGTGATGGAACTGGAACACCATGCCGATTGTCTGCTGACGGATGCGGGTCTTCGTGGAATCGGAAGCCGCATGACAGTTGATCCCGTCGATGGTGATGGTGCCCGAATCGGCATGTTCCAGAAGACCGGCAATATGAAGGAGGCTTGATTTTCCGGCCCCTGATGGTGCCACAAGTCCGACGATCTCACCGGGAGCAATGGTGAGCGACAGCATCGAGAGAACAGGAACCGCGTTGGGTCTGCCCGGATTGTAACTCTTGCAAATGTCAGCAAGCGACAGAACGGGCCCACTCATGCTCTCCCTTTGTGTGGACTGTTCACTCATAGCGGATCGCCAGGCCGGGGGGCATGCGGGCTGCCCGCAAGGCCGGGATTACGGAAGCGACAAAGGTCAGGGCAAGGGCAAGTCCGGAAGCGGCAAGAATGTCCGCGGTCCTGATTTCTGCCGGGAGACTGGCCAAAAGCCTAACCTCGGGATCCCAGACCTCTCCTTCAGCCAGCCAGTTCACAGCATCGAAGATCGGGTCGATGTAGATGGCGAAGAGGCAGCCCGCCAGAAGCCCGAGAATGGTGCCGGTGATGCCGATGATGGCGCCGACCAGAAAAAAGATGCGGATGATTGATCCGCGCGTAAGGCCGATCGCGCGCAGGATTCCAATGGTCGCCGACTTGTTTTTTATCAGCATGATCAGACCGGAAATGATGTTTGATGTTGCCACGAGCACCAGGATCGACATCAGGATGAACATCAGATTGTCCTCCATCTGCAGTGCCTGCAGAAAGGCTCCTGACGAATCCTTCCATGTCCAGGTGAAATACGCATTCCCGGCGCGTTCCTGAAGCGTGGGAGCAAGGGCATCCACAGATTCCGGATCATCAAGCGTGATGGCAATCTCATTGATTGTCGACTTGTGGCCCAGAAATTTCTGGGCCTCGGCGAGGGGCAGGTAGGCACGGGTATTATCAATATCATAACGGCCGGCACTGAAGATGAAGGTTACCTCATACGCATTGATCCGGGGAGCTGCACCGAAGGGGGTCTGAACGCCGGTCGGCGAGACCAGCCGGATTGTCTCACCAAGACCGACACCGAGAGTCCGGGCAAGCCCCTCGCCGACGGCAATCCCATCCTTCAGGGAATCGAGAGATCCGATGGTTGCATGCGAACTGTCCCGGCCTTCTGAAGTCCCGCCAATAATTGGCAGCGCAGTCATGGCGGCAATGGGCATGCCATAAAGATCGACACCTGCATTCGCGATCCCGGAAGTGCCAATGACCTGTGCGCGGACCTGTGGGACCGCCCGGATGACACCGGGCAGATCTGCAAGTTCAGCGATAAGCTGTGCATCGGGATGGATGGCTCGGACACGATTGCCACGATCATCGACGGTCACATGGGGATGGAGAGTTGCATGGGCGTTGGCCCCGATGATTGTGGTGACAAAGTTTGTCCGATAGCCTGAACGCACAGCAAGGGTTGCGACGAGTGCAAAGACTGCGATTGTGATCCCGAGGATCGAAATCAGCGACATCAGACTGATGCCACCCTCGCTGCGACGGGCCAGCAGGAACCGTCGGGCAATGTGCCACTCATATCCGGCAAAGGGCACTGGGGGCACCTTCATATCCAGGAGCGGGAGGTTGTCTTCATACCGGTGGCAGACCGATCCGGTCGGCGAGGTGACGGGCCGCGGTCTCATGGGGATGAGAGCTGCGTATTCCACTGGCGCGTTCGGTGAACTCAACCTCACCCCCGGCCAGGCTGCGTGGCCCGACCGCGACCATCCACGGGAGGCCGATCAGTGTCATCGAGGCAAATTGGGCTCCAGGCGATTCGTCACGATCATCGTAGAGAACCTCAAGGCCAAGACCGGCAAGCTCCCTGTAGAGCTGTTCGCAGGTGGTTCTGCACCCGGTGTCGTTGTGAGCCAGATTGACCAGTCCGACCTGGAAGGGCGCAACGGAGAGCGGCCAGCGGATCCCCCTGTCGTCATGATGAGCCTCAATGATGGCACCGACAAGGCGCGAGACCCCGATACCGTGTGATCCCATATGGACGGGAACAGATTGGCCGGCAGCATTGGTGACAGTCGCTCCCATCACCTCGGAATACTTGGTCCCGAAGTAAAAAATCTGACCCACTTCGATGGCACGGGATTCGACCCGGCGCCCGGCGGGAACCCTGTCGGCAAAAACGGTGGCATCATGCGTCTCCTCGGTCCGGGCATAGGGGGTGGTCCATTCTGCAACAACCGCGGCGCATCTGTCATGCGAATCGTAGTCGATGGCGGCATCCTTGAGTTTGAGATCAAGTATGGCCGCATCATAGTGGACCCGGGATTCCCCCGTCGATGCCAGGACCAGAAACTCATGGCTGTGATTGCCACCGATCGGACCGGTATCCGCCCGCATTGGAATCGCCTGCAATCCCAGACGTTCATAGGTCCTGAGATAGGAGACCATATGCCTGTTGTAGGCATGAATGGCTTCGTCCTGATCAACATCGAAATTGTAACCGTCCTTCATGAGGAACTCCCGGCCCCGCATGACGCCGTATCGGGGCCTGATCTCATCACGGAATTTCCACTGAACATGGAAGAGGGTCAGCGGCAGGTCGCGATAGGAATGGACATGCTCCCGAAATATGTCCGTGATCATCTCCTCATTGGTCGGACCATAGAGCAGCTTGCGGTCGTGACGGTCGGTGATACGCAGCATTTCCTCGCCATAGTCACTGTAACGACCGGATTCTTCCCATAGGGTCGCCGGCTGGAGGGTGGGCATCAGCATCGGCAGATGACCGGCCCGGGTCTGTTCCTCAACAACAATCCGTTCAATCTTCTGCATGACCCGCAGACCAAGCGGGAGCCATGAATAGATTCCCGCAGCGGCCTGCCTGATCATGCCCGCCCGCATCATCAGCTGATGGCTGGCGATCTGCGCGTCCGACGGAACCTCTTTCAGCAGAGGCAGAAAATAGCGTGTCATGCGCATGCGCATCTCTCCAATTCGTGCGTGATCACAACATATGTCCTGATCAGGATATCATGGTGCCGTGGTGGTGACCCGCGGCTTGCAGGACATGGCTGCCGCAAGCGCATGAAACCGTTCCATCGCAACCTCGCCAAGTATGTATTCAAGCGATTGCGGCAATTCCAGAATCAACTCGCCTTTCCGCGGCTTGAACCTGAGACTGCCGAGACTGTCCGGTGAGCCCACTGTCAGCATCGCCGCAAAGCGAATGGCCTTGCCGATCATCGCCGCCTGTTCCTTTTCCTGACTGGTCAGCAGTTTCAGCATGCCCCTGGCATAGGCCGGCAGATCAGAGTTCTTGTAGCGATTGTAGAGTGCAAAGGCGAGAAAGACCCGTCCGGAATGATCAATCCCGCCGAGACTGGCCCGGGTGGCAAAATCAAAACAGGAGACAGCCCGATAGTCCGGATGCGCCCGCCACGAGACATCGTGCAGGATGCAGGCGGCCCGGATCAGGCGTTTCCGATCTCCGGAGCAGGACCTGAACAATGGCTTGATGAAGGTGAAGAGGACACTGCCATAGCCCGGAATCCGGGATGCGGTGTATTCAGCATGTAGGCAGGCCTCGATCAGCGGATCGCGCCTGCGCAGTTTGCCCGGCATGTTTTCGTAGAGGACGCCCTCACGGATTCCATAGGCCGAGACGACGATCTCATCGGTTCGAAAATCCTCCATCATGACCCTGAGGATGCGCGCGGCAATCGGCAGAAGTTTCAGGCGTTCCGATGCGACATCAAACCGCTCCAAACAATTGTTTCTGGCGGCCTTCTCAATCGATGCCAGCGTCTTGATCAGCGATGATTTCGGCATGGCGTACTCGTTCATCACCCGCAACGGGTAGTGCCGTCGGGACATGTCGATCTTGGCAATGGAACGCCAGGAACCGCCGACGAGAAAGAGCGACCGGTAGGGACCCGCAAACGATGTCCGAATCATGTCGATCTGCTCCTGGATTGCGCCCGTCAGTGCCCCGGCATCCATGGGCTGATCAAAAAGCATGGGGCCAAGCGGTGCCGAGAGACAGAACCCGATCCGGCCCCTGCAGACCTCGGCCATCTCCATGGATGCGCCACCGATGTCGCAGACCAGCCCGTCCGCCTCGGGCCAGCCGAGCAGAACCCCCTGCGCTGCCAGCCACGCCTCCTCAATGCCAC
>JAPOSK010000317.1 GCA_026709725.1 Paracoccaceae bacterium
ACAGGTCGTTTGATGGCCACGTGCCGGCTCCAGTCCCCGAGTCCGGCGAGGACGCGGCGGCGCGCGGCAGGATCGGCGCGCTTGCCTGCGAGGTCGGCGCGCTGGTAGACGAGGTGCACCTTGACCGCGCGCTCAAGGGCATACTGGCGTTCTCGGCGCACTTTAACCAGTACTTTCAACACTGCGAGCCGTGGAAGGGCGGCGAGGGAGCCGCGACGTGCGTGCACCTCTCGGCCAACGCCGTGCGCAGCCTGGCGATCGCGCTGTGCGCGTTTGTCCCGTCCTCGGCGCAGCGCATGTGGGAGCAGCTCGGCGAGGCCGGCAGCGTCGAGGCGCAGCCCTGGGAGGCGGCCTCGGAGGTGCGCATTGGCGCAGGCCACGCCATAGGCAGGCCCAGCGCGCTCTTTGCTAGGGTGGACGAGGGCGAGATCGCCGGCCTCAAGGAGTCCCTAGGCGGCGCCTCGGGGTAAGGCGCGCGGCATCCCGGTTTTGGGGCATGGCGCTAGGCCAGGGCATTGCGCTGCGCCGTGTCACACCCCACGAAACGCGCAGGAGGCAAGCTGCATTGCCGCGCTTTCCGGACGCCCGCGCAGAGGCTCCCCTGAACTGCTGCCAATGAACCCCTATTGGGAAAAAGGCCCATATGGGGCATGCCATGCGCAGGCAGGCCTGCCTGTGCGCCGTGCCTCAGGCTGGTTTGGCGCGCACAGGCGTGAGCCCCCATTTGCCGACGGCGATGGTCAGGGCCGGCGTCATTCCGGCGGAAGCAGGCGTTCTCTGCGCAGGGCAATAAGCGTCTCTTCTGGCACCTCTGCGAGGTCGGTTCGGTCACGTCCGTCGTACAGGTCTTGCCTCGAGAGCGCATAGTCACAGTGCGGGTTGGAGCAAAATGTGCCCTTGCGGACACGGTAGTATCGCAGCAGGCCCTTTTTGCATTGGCTGCACAGGGGCAGGCTAGACTCCATGCCGACAGGGCGCCAGCCATAGTATTTAACTGTTGTAGGGGATTCACGCACGTGACACGCCTGTGCCGGTAGTGGCGCGAACCGGTTGCGCCTCAGACACAGATCTGGCGGTAGGGAGGGAATCGAACTGGCATGGCTGAAGCGCCCCGTGTTGAAAGATTGGGCAACAGTCCCAGTTTATCCGTGATGTGGCCATAGGGTCTCATGTAGCTGGTTTTTACATTCTTGGCATGCCAAGAATGTGCGAGTTGTGGGCAGAACGCAAACAGGCGTTAACTGTAGACCGTCATTGGGTGCGTTTGACTATATCAGCGAGTTTGGAACCACAACGGAGTGGGCGAATTGTGTACCTTGCACCGTTGATCTGCACGGGGTCGCGAAGGCGTATTTGATCAAGTTCGTTTCCAAAGCGAGATGCGACTAGCACTAAAAGAAGATGGGGTGATCTAAAACCCGGAAGTCCCTTAGATAGGTAAAGCGCGTGTTTGGCGCCGTTTTCAAGCTGGGAACGCACTTTGTCCACTCTGAATTTTCCGCTCTTGATCTCTACTGGACCCATAAACGAACTACGCGATCTCGAGAACACCAAAAAGTCACTCATGGGCATATTGCGATTAAACCCCACAGGATTGTTCAGCAGATCGCATTTTAGTATGCGCGCCTCTCCCGGTCTAATGTGAAGTGTGCATGAACGCTCAACGCATCGCTTAACAAGCGCATGCTCTAGACGCGCCCATGGATCTTGCCTGTCATGCTTTTTCATCTTCTGGATCACCCATATGTGCCTCGATTTGCTGCCTAAACGACAGTCTTTCCTCATACATGTTAAAACGCATTTTCCCAAATTCTTCCTGGTCTATTCCATCATGTTTGGTGCATGGGAGATCCCTGATTATGCAATTTCCACTAGAATCGACAACAAATTCATGGGCCGACACGTCGTCAAGCGTCAAGTACGCTTCAGGTTCAGATACAGCTTTTTTTCTGTGAGACTTGTCAAGTGAACCAAGCATCATGTATGCGCTTAATTGCTCGACGATAAGAACGCTATGGGTGACAAGCGTGACATTCACCCCATGCCGTATTAAAAGCGCGACATGCTTGGCAAACTTTAGTTGGTTGGCGGGGTGCATGTGGGCCTCTGGTTCTTCGATTATAATTCTGTATCCCGGCTTGATTAGGTACTTTAGGTATATGGTCAAAAGCGCCATGCTGCCTACATGGGACGACGTTAGGCGCAAGGGAACATCACCAGACTGGGTTTTGAAAGATATTGTAGGCAGGCTTGCATGCAGGGACTTGTTGAGGGACACGCTTCCCCCAAGCAAATCACGCTCCATCATATCAGCAAGCTTTGACAGTGGACCGGGTTTGTGCACATCAATTGAGAGAACAAATTTAAAAAAACCTTTTGGGAGTCCAGGGGGAGAAAATTGGTCGAGTTCGGAATCAGTGTGGCGTTCATCGTCTTCAGAGCTGCTGTGAGAACCCAAGATATTCATAAGCACAGGGCGCGATAGTGAGAAAAATAACGTGCTGGTGTCAGCAGGCAAGGCTGTAGTGCGAATCTTGCCCATAATCATATGGACAAGGTTGCGCGCCATGTCATCCTCAAGCTCTTTCGAGGTTCCTGCCGCAAAGTGTTCGGCGTGAGAAGGCAGCGGATCTATTCTCGTTTTGCCGTCAAGCTCGGTTTTTAGCGACACGGTGCCGAGATGCTGATCAAGTACTGCCCAGTGCTTTGCCATATGCGAGACTTGCAAGTTCGCTCTAGGGTTAAAAGGCCACCCCAGCCGCACTTTCAGCGTTCCCGAAACACCTATGGAAAATCCAGATGTGGAGAATCTCACCAAATTTTGAAGATCTCCCCTAAACTCCCTGCGCAGTTCTTTGGCAAGTGTGTTAGGAAAAGGGTGCAGCAGGGCGTCATGGATATGCGACACCGTGCTTGTCGGGATTGCGATGTCTCGTTCGTGGTGAAGTTTTTTGACTAGGGTACGCATGTCTGACAAGGCATACGTGTATGAGGAAGCCGTGGAATCCAAGTCTTCCGAGGGCATAAATGAGTCCAGACTCACGTTAAAACCGCTTCTCAAGATTTGAAAGGAGCGATATATACAATAGGAGAGCCTTGCCATATACGACTTGCCTGAATTGCTGGGGCCGATGATGACTGTGAGCGGGCGCATCTTGATCGTGCCTTTGGAGATCGGGCCAAAATTTTTGACGGAGACTTCCATGGGTGCGCCAGTATGGGCGTTTCTGCCTCCCTGCCGTGTAGATCCTGATCCACGCCTGCTAGTCTTCACGATGCAAGCGCCAATTCTGCGCTGTTTTAACTCTATGCCGACTTTGGGCCGTTCAAGACGCCTCGCCCGATGTGTGCGCAGACCCACCCCCACGGCAGAGTCAGCGCTCCCGTCTGGCCTCCCGCTAGGCGCCGGGAGAGGACACAAGTACCCTCACACCCCCACCAGCACGGGTCGTGTCAAGGGAGTACTTTTGAGCTATCAATAGGCCCTCCTTTGTGTAATCGTAAGTGATCTTTCCTGAACCTGTTGCCAGCAGCATATTGCGTGCGTCAATGCAGTACATGATGCCGTCTGGAACCGTATAGTCTATTGCTACGGCCAGGCTCATTTTGGCAAGCCTGTGCGCACGGCCCTGTGGCGATATACGGAGGCTCGAGTTAGCCATGGGGTCCAGAAACGTTGGGTATATGTCCCACCCCATGCTCTTCATGCATGCCGTGTACGCGTTGGGACTAGCCAGAACGTGGGTGTACTGCATCCCTGGTTCTGTAAAAATTTTTGACAGGGTGGACGGAGGTGTTTCAACTTGTCTTTTACAGGTTTTGGCTATGTGTTCAAGCGCCTTGGCGTTGATCGTTTCACGTATGCCCACGCCTCCAGGAAACTCCACAATGCCGCCTTCAAACACATCCCGTGGCATGGCAAGGCATATTTTGAGTGAGAGCGGCTTGATGCTAGAGGGAATTTGATCAAGATCCACCCGATGAAACATCTTCATGGCGTTGAACGGGAGCTCGCACTCTCCAGTCTGGATTTCAGAGTACCTTGCGCGCAAGAACATCGCTGCCTTTGATGCTGGCGTCTTCGCGAGTGTGCCATCCGGCAGTATCTTGACGCTTATCTCCCTTGCCACGTCCGGCTCGCGGAGCCGCGCGTGTATATTAGTTGTGGCGCGACCACGCGTCCGGACACGCCCACAATCCCATCGGTCATGCTTGCGAGCTCAAGTCCGCCATGCGTCCCTAGTACCTGTACCGGCGAGCTAAAGTCCGTCCCGCACCTCAGGCCCTCACGTGGGGCGCCCACACCACAAATCTTGCACGGGAAGCCTAGAAACACAGAACGAACTTCAGCTCGTAGGTATAAGCGTGAGTTTTGAAGCGTGAGTGTCCTGTGTACAGCCGTGGGGTATGGGATGGGCATTAGCACCCTGGCATGTGTATAGCCCCGCACGGTACAGTCAGTCCGTGTGCCCACTATGCCACGGTTGCAGACAGGCGTGTCGCCAATAAACTCAGGGCAAGGACAGAAAATTTGCCGGCTGTGGTCTGCACAAGATACCAGGTGTCCGGACATCGCAGGAAAGTACGCATGGCGACCAGGCGTTACAAAGTCATCATGCCGGTAGTGCTACAGAGGATCGCCGGCTCCCTAGCCCCAGTCACGGCGCAGGTTATACTGGTGGGCTAAAGGCCGTTTTGTGCCTCAGGCTCTCGGCATGGGCCACTTGGCCCAATACGCCGGGAAATCAACCATGCCTAGGGCTAGTCGCCATGCGCCATTATGCGCATCATCTCCGGCGCGACATACAGGCGCGTCCCGGTGGCGGCCGGCACGTCCTCTAGTGTGCCACCCTCTACCAGCTTGCGCATCAGGTGAAGCGAGTCGGCGTGCCCCATGCCAGTAGCCTCCATCACCGAGGTTGTCGTGACGTACGGGTTTGCCACGATGCGGCCTATGACGCGTGTCACGCTTGCGCTGCTCGTGATCCCCTCAAGGCGCCCACGATACTCTT
>JAPOSK010000456.1 GCA_026709725.1 Paracoccaceae bacterium
GGTAGGGTTCGGTCTCTTCCACGAGCAATTCCTCGGCCAGTTCGGTGAATGCCCTTACGGCTAACATGGATGCCCAGCTTCGTGTGCCCATGCCATGATATTCCATGGGGAACAAACCAGCGGCGGAATCACCAAAATGAACACTGAAATTCTTTGAGAGATCTCGAAGTTTTTTGGGAACGGGCATCACCTCGACGCCACCGATGCCACCAAAAGACACTCTGAGAGCATTCAGATGCTCCATCAACTTTGCTAAGGGTTCACTTTTTGAAACTGCTTTGCTGTTGATTTCAGCAATCAATCGCTCAAGCTCATCGACATCCTCTTCGCTGTACTCCACCTGCGATAGTACCCGTCCAACAAACGAGGATTTCTGGCTCAATTCACGATGAATGTCCCGTTGGGCATCTATCGCCACAAATGGAATGGATCTGGAATTGAGGGTGTACCTTGAGCTCAAGTCCGGAACCGAAGAGGGCCAGTCTGCAAACCCGGACCACACCCGAAGAGTGTGCCGCTCGATCAGAAAACCTGCTCTTGGGGTCTTCTGTCGCCTTGCAGCCGTTCGAAATGCAATGAATTGATCTCCGGACGGGTCAGCCTGGATGTTGTCCCCGAACTTGTTGATCCACCTCCTTGAAAAATTTCTGACCCTCTCTCCGCCATTGCCGGTGGGGATGATACGCACATCAATGATGATCTCTTCGGTCCGTCTGTCGTGATTATCTATGTGGAAATCCTCGTCCGACAATTGCCGACCATAATCTCCCAGCACCAGCTGCAATGACTTCAATACAGAGGTCTTCCCGCAGTTGTTCGGCCCGATAAGCACGGCGAACCGTGGCAAGCTCATCTCGAGATTGCGAATGCCCCGAAAGCCGGATATCCGCACGGTATCAAGAATAATTGGCACGAGAAATTGCTCCTGATACACAATGAAACGTTGACAGGGCAGCCGGGACCGTATCGGAGGATGGTGGAGCCACAGAAAACCTGCCCATGGCAGCCACACTGCCGGAACGGTCAATTTCAGTCCCCCTCAAGACCTGCCGGTCTGTCTATTTCAGAAACGGAAGCACCACGCAACCCCGCATGCCCCCGTTATCGACCGCACTGATTTGAAACTGTACCGGACCTGCCTGGACCAAAACATTGCAACCAATCCGGGTGAAGATCAGATCATTTTAAATCATCGCAGGCGGTTCAACACGATCCTCCCCGTGATTCCTGCCTGTGGTCGCCCACCACCCGCATGCGGATATTCATGAAGGTTTCTTTATCATGGTGAGCGGGGCGTCGGGGGGAACTTCGCCCCCCTCCCCGATCAGTGCAGGGCCCGATCAGTGGAGGGCGTCAACGACTGTCGAGAGGTTCCGGTGGCGGAAATGGGTCAGATCGCCCTTTTCTCCGGCACTGTAGACGGGTGGGTCTGAATATCTACCCGCGCCAGAACTTCCGGCTGAAGATGGCGTAGATCACGAGCATTTCCATGCGCCCCATGATCATCGTCACGATAAGAACAAGCTTGGCTGTGGCGGGCACCGACTGGTAGTTGCCTGTCGGGCCGATGAGATCGCCCAGACCCGGTCCGATATTGGCCAGTGCCGCGGCAGCACCGGATACGGAAGTGATGAAATCAAGTCCGGTCATGGCAAGGAGCAGGGATGAAACCATCATCGTGCCCAAAAAGACAACAAAGAACACCATGACCGATGTCATGACCGATCCTGGAACCTTGCTGCCCTGGTAACGGACATTGACAAGGGCATGCGGAAAGATCATGCGACGGATTTGCACACGCATATTTGCCAACAGGAGCTGGTAGCGGAAGATTTTGATTGAACAGCAGGTCGACCCGGCACATCCACCGACGAGGCCCAGCAGAAAAATGACCGTCACGGCAAAACTGCCCCAG
Organism: Paracoccaceae bacterium; assembly: GCA_026709725.1. Lineage (GTDB taxonomy): Bacteria > Pseudomonadota > Alphaproteobacteria > Rhodobacterales > Rhodobacteraceae > MPNP01. Next base: position 1,916 of record JAPOSK010000456.1, read on the forward strand.
CTGTTGTAGTCATCGCTTGCATAACCGGTTCCCGTCAGGATGGAGATGCAGTTGAAGAGCGACTTGCGCAGCGTGACCTCGAAACCGGCTGAACTGTCAAGGCTTTGCCACAGCATCAGCGCAGCGCACGACACGCCGATCAGGATAAGAAACCCGCGCACCTGGGTATCCCGAATCAGCGGCAGAATATTGCCCGCATTAAGTTGCACATAACGAATGAAGGGGAGAGCTGCGAGAATCATGAAGACCACTCCGACATACTCTGTGGCGGCACCGAGTCCCGTGAAGGAGTCATCGTAATTGGCAAATCCGCCTGTGGCAATTGTGGTCATGGCATGCACAGAGGCATCAACAAACGAAAGACCCGACCACAGATATGCGAGCATGCAGGCAAGGGTCAGAACAAGATAGACGATGGTGATGTCCCGTGCCGTTGCAGCAGCCCGTGGCAGAATGGGTGAAAATGCGTCATAGTTGTGTCGCATGAAGACCTGCATACCACCAATCCGCATGCCAGGCAGGATCGCCATGGCGATCACGATGATCGCGATGCCGCCAATCCACTGCAAGAGACCGCGCCAGATCAGGATTCCGACCGGCTGTGACTCCAGGTCGGTCATGACGGTTGCCCCCGTCGTGGTTACGCCGGAGATCGCCTCAAAGAGGGAATCGATTGGATCCAGATGAGGTGCGCCGAAGAAGAAAGGGATTGCGCCAAAGACCGGAGCGACGGCGTAGATGCATGTCATCATGATGAATGTCTGCTGATAGGTCGTTTGTTTTTCGGTGTTGATGCTGGATCGGGTTGCCAGCACCATTGCGCTCCCCACCAGGAGCGTAAATCCGGACAGAATGGCAAATGTCTGCCAGTGGCCATTGCCGGCAATGATGTCAGCCATCATCGGCAACAGCATCATGGCACCAAGGCCTCCGATGATAAGTCCGATGACGTAGACAACGGGTATGTAGTCAATCCTTGCCCTGGTCATTTTCCGGAAGTCACCAAATTCTCCTGGAAATTCCTGTTTCCGGGGGCCAGCTCCCGGCCCTCCACAGCACTGGCATGGTCGTCCCGCCATCCGGGGAGAATGGACTGTCCGATGCGTCGATCCACAGTCGGTGAAAAGCCAAAACACTGACAAGGACCAGTGATTGGTGCCGTCTCCCGAGCCACGACCTCCGACCAGATGATACCTGCCACGGCATACCCCCACCACGAGGTGTCATGGCCGCGCTGATACCGGATGCTTCGGAATAAAACAAGAAAACGATTCCTGTCACTGGCATCATTTTGGCCTGCCAGTGTCCATGAAGCATCTCTTCCATGCAAAACCGGACCTGAAGATTTTATGATTGATCATCCTGTCGTATTCGTGCGGGGAGACAGATTTTTTCTGCGTGTCAATTGCTGAAATCGGGCGGCAGGGGCGCCCGGATGGCAAGATCATCAATCCGGGCGACAGCCCGCAGACAGGATCCATTCCGGTCAGGTGAACATGAATCGGCCGCCGGATCAGTGAACGGTGTTTTGCTCCAATCACTGTCATTGCGGCCTGCCTGTTCATGAACTTCGACCCCGCGGTATCAGCACGCCGTCACGGGCTGGTGTGCCGGCAGGTCAATGGTCCTCACTGATCGGGCGATCCACTCTGATACGGAAACAATCCTCCGGGCCGGAAATCATCTCAAGGCGCTGAGCGGTCGAGGGCCTGCCTGAGATCGCTGAGGAGGTCATCAGGGTCTTCAAGTCCGATCGAAAGCCGGACCAGCCCATCGGTGATGCCGATTTCGGCCCGTTTCTCGGCACCAATCCGTTGGTGGGTGGTGGTCGCGGGATGTGTGACAAGCGATTTACAGTCGCCAAAATTATTTGAAATGCTTATGATTTTCAGATGGTTTATAAACGCAAACGCTGCCGGTTTTCCACCGATAATCTCCAGTGAGATGACCGTGCCACCAGCCGTAAGGTGACGCCGGGCAAGGGAAGCCTGCGGATGGGTCGCGAGATGCGGATAGATGACACGACGGATTTGAGGCATCACCTCGAGCGCTCCTGCGATCCTGAGCGCATTTGCAGCCTGTTGCCGGCACCGGATGAAAAGGGTTTCAAGGCCCTTGAGCAATACCCACGCGTTGAAGGGCGAGAGCGCGCCCCCCATATGCTTGTGGAAGGGCTCAAAGGTCTCTCGGATAAATTTCTCGGAGGCAAGCACCACACCGCCAAGACACCGCCCCTGGCCATCAATGTGCTTGGTTGCTGAATAGACAAGAACATCGGCAAGGTCTTCGATTCCATCAAAGAAGAGCGGGGTGATCAGGGCATTGTCAACCACAAGTTTCGCACCGGCGGCCCGGGCCAGATCGCGCACAAGCGGCATGTCAATGATCTCCAGCGTCGGATTGGCAACCGCTTCAACAAAGACAACATCTGTCTCCGGCGTTATGGCTGCCGTCCATTGATCGGAATCTGTGCCATCAACAAGGACAACCTCCACACCAAATCGCGGCAGGACAACATCAAGAATGTAAAGGCATGACCCGAAGAGCGCGCGCGCGGATACCACACGATCACCGGCCTTGAGCAGCGAGAGAAGCGTTGAGCTCACCGCTGCCATGCCGGATGCAGTCGCAAAGGCATCCTCGGTGTTCTGGAGCGAGGCAACGCGTTCCTCGAACATGCGGACAGTCGGATTTCCGTATCGACTGTATGAAAAATGATTTTTGGAAGGCTCGGAGAAGCGGCCTTCGGCCTGCTCAGCTGATTTGTAGGCATAGCCCTGGGTCAGAAACAGGCCTTCGGCATTTTCGTTGAACTGGCTGCGCACGATACCGGAGCGGACCGCACGGGTTTGTGGCTTGTGTTCATGTGGCATGCTGTCCCCCTCCCCGGCCCGTTCCCCACATCATGTCCGGATTCAATCAGGATCGTTTCAGACCTTCAATCGTCGGGTGTCATTTGCCCCGCGTTCAATGTATTGGGCCCGGACAGCTGCCATTATCAACCGCTCAAGGGATACCATGACCAAACCGATTGATCTCTACTACTGGCCAACTCCCAACGGCTG
>JAPOSK010000598.1 GCA_026709725.1 Paracoccaceae bacterium
ACCCCCGGCAATGGCGGCCGGCCTGACGGATACGCTGCATGACATCGGGCGGGTCGCGGGGCTGATCGATGCGCGGGCACCGACGCCCGGGTGCCTGAAACCTGCCGGAAGCAGGTCTTCAGGGTGGGACAGTACCTGAGTTTGACACACACTTGCGATTCAGCATAGTGTGGGGAGCTGGATTTTGCTGAGGTGCCTTGCCCGGTTTGGTTCTGTGCAGGAGTCAAAGAATGCCGAAAACTAAAAGAGGTTCGGCTGTGAAGACGCATCGACCATCAAAGCGTGCAACTACTCCTTTACCCAAAAAGCCGGCAGAGAAATCGGCTTCAGGCAAACATCAAACCCGTGCTGTTCCCGATAGAAAGAAACCGCCGCCACCCGACAAGTGAGGACGCAATGAACGCTGATTGCCAGGCATCAAAAAACGACTTGGAATTTGCCGTGGAAAAATCCATCCGTTATCATGGTCGAATGGCTGCACGGTATGAGACAATCAGCAAGCTGTTGATGTTCATGGTCATTCTGTCGGGATCCGCTTCTTTTGCTGCCTTCATGGATAAATCACAATTTTTTGGAGCTGGTGCAGCTGTTATCGCTGCCTTTGCTCTTGTGTATTCACCGGGAAACCGGGCGGCTCGCCACAGAAATCTGCGTAACAGATTTAGTGATTTGGCAATTGAAATCCAAAAATCAGAAGATTCGCCGGAAAATTTGAACCAATGGAAGAGCAAACGTCTCCATATAGAGCAGGACGAACCACCAATCTTCTGGGCGTTGGAAGCTGATTGTTGCAATGAAGTGTGCAGGGCTCGTGGGCAGGATGAATACATTGAAAATTTAAGGTGGTGGCCAAGGCTGACAATGTATTCCCTGCGCCACTCAAGGTCCGCCGCTCGGATTTTCACTGACAGGAAGGCCGCTTCAGGTCTTGCATGACAGGGAATTCATCCGGAATCAACCTGTCACGGTCATACAGGCCTCCCGTGCCGGATTCAGCCCGGGCGGCACAAACGCCCGTGTCTGCACTGCTGCCAGATTTATCACCAGAGAGATCTGACAGCCGGGGCATCCGGGAACAGAGGCCTTGTTCAGAGTCCATTGAAGCCCATTCTGGTCCGGGGTGCAGTGCCGTGGGGCTTCCAGCAGGACACGGTTGACTTGAGGATTCCGATCCTGCAGACCTGATTCCATGAGAACCGGTTCATGATATTCCTCCGGAATCATTGACTGGCTCAGGGTCCAGCTCTCAGCAGACGACTGCGCCCGGGCATCTCTGGCATGAGCCTCATGTGAGCACAGAGAGCCGGCGCAATGCGAAGAGTGTCTCCGCCTGCACCGTCATGGCTGCTCACCATTTTGCATTCAGGGGCATACACAGGCGTAAGCCATCATCATGAGCACTGACCTCGACCGGGAACCGATGATCATGACCCAATTCGGCTATTGTATGCTTCGCGATCAGGATCGTGTGCAGCGCTACCTCATCCTGCCTGTGCGTCGCAGCTCATGCTGGGCGCAGGGAAGCACCAGGCAGAATCTCTGGTGATGTCACCCTTTGTCGAGAACTTCCGCACCCTTCGGGATTGTGCAGACTTCAAGCGAACCATGCCCTGTTGAAAGGATTCTGATCTCGCTGCCACGCCTTGGTTTCGAGAAAATCGTTACATCGCCGGCGCATTGCAGGAAACGGCGGGGAATTTTGGGAAAATGAGCTCCAGTGGCTGATTCGAACAGTGAGGTCACTGATTCGGGATGCGTTCGGGGAGTAGTATCAGTCTGGGGATGTGTGGCAGGCAGATTCATGGTTTTGCTTCCTCTCATGTTTTTATACAATCCCAAGCCCTGTTACTCAGGGGAAGCAACGCCACCTTGATTTAAAGATCCAATATCACCTGAGACAGTCTGCAGAGCTTGGAGAAAGAGAAAATGAAGTATCTTTCAGCAGCCCAGAAAGCACGGAACATCAGACATGCTGCATATGAGGTGAAGCGCAAAAAGAGGAACAAGGAGCGTAAGGAAAAGCGAAGGGAAAACATTGGTCACTACGAAGAAGTTCGCTTGGTGGTTCCCGGGAATTTTGACCTGGATGTCAATGTGGGGCAGGCATTGACGTTTTTCGCTCAACTGCGCCAAACAATTCTGACAGAGAATAAAAAGGGGATTATACACATGGGTTGACAAATCTCAAAATACCCAATGATATTCAAGAGCTTGAAGTATCAATTGAGTATCTGGCAAAATTCAATACAGAATACTGATTCTTTTGAACTAATTTAGATTCTGTCAACCAATCGATATAATCCCCATGGAAATGGGGCGATCACGGTACAAGGAGAGCCATAGAGGTCATGGGATGGCAATATTGCGACATGCCGTCAACATTGTCTCCGATGGCTCTCTCTTGATTTTGAGTGGTGCCGGGCGTTATCATACCTCTGGAGAGATCGAAGAGACGACCGCCCTGGATAGAGGCATTGATGGTACATTCATCGAATGGCGGATACGCGATGGGGACATGATAAATTGGAGCTGTGATGATGCCTGAAGACACAACCATTGATGTTGCGAATGAATTCAGCCGCTGGCCCGCGGGACGGGTTCGCAAAGATGGCCGCTATTCCGGTGAACGGTTTCGTCAAGAGTTTTTGGTCCCTGCATTGAAAAAACAGGGGATTGTAACCATCAAGATGGATGGTGCGGCTGGCTACGGACCATCCTTCCTTGAGGAGGCCTTTGGCGGCCTCGTTCGCAAGGAAGGATTCAATAAGGATATCCTGTCGCGTTTGAAAATTGAGACTACGCGCAACAATCGCAAGGTCCTGATACACGAAGCTATTGACAACGCCATTGTGGAAGAATTGGCACATTAGGCAGGCTGGCTGTGGAACCACGATGGCTGGATCTGATCACTTGGGTCATTATGGTCCTGGGCTGGGTTGTGTTTCATACTTTTGCTCAAAAGCGCGATCAAAAGAGTCGGTATCTCTCAAAAATTGATGATGCCATCAACAGGGTGGAAGAGATTGAGAAAGCCGCACTGCAGTTCTGGAGCTCTCCAGGTTCTGAAGTCAACCAGCAGGAGTGTCAACTCAGGTCAATGATCATGATGATTGATCATCTTGAGAACAGGATGTCAATGCTTGGAAATACCAATATCAACTTTGACTCTGAAGTGAATGATCTCTCACGGTCAATTCTTGATGGTAACGGGGAATCCTTGGATCGTTCAGCCTTATCGATTACTGATAATCGCTTCATTCGCATCTCAAATGCGACGAGAAAATTGAAAGAAAAGCTTTGCTCTATTGAGTAGCAGGCGCGACTTCGAGTCTGAGGTGCAACACCTTGCGATCAAACCGAACATGGGCGGAGCGGTGGGCTCATCTCCCGGTCAATCCATGCAGCCATCATGATTGATCGCATTCGGTGTTGGCGCAGCAGCCGGTGGGTTCTTCAGATGCTCGGATGCATCCTGCTTCTTGGGGCGGCAATACCGATTGTGCAGGAGATGACCGTCCCGGCCCCGGCCCCGGAGTATATTCCCGCACATCTGCATCCATCACTTCACGCAGATATACCGTCTGGCGAAGGTGAAGGGTCAGCACCTCTCTATGTTGAAAATCTCATTGATCCGGCAGGGCAGAAGTCTGTGCATGCATCAACGCTGGCACCCTTGGGTGACGGTGGAGTCAGGGCGTGGTGGTATGGCGGGACCCGCGAAGGAGCGCGGGATGTCGCCATCTATTCAGCCAGATTTGATCCGGCCTCACGGAGCTGGGGTGAGCCGCAGGTGATCATGACACCCCGGAAACTGGCCATGCAGCTCCAGCGACCGATCAGGAAACTCGGCAATCCGACGGCGGTCCGTGACGCACGCGGTCGCATTCATCTCTTCTTTGTGAGTGTTTCGGTTGGCGGATGGGCGACGAGTGCAATCAATGTGATGGCCAGCGAGGATGACGGCGAGACCTTCGGAGCGGCCCGGCGCCTGGTGACCAGCCCGTTTTTCAATCTGAGCACGCTCGTTCGGGGGCGTCCGGCTCTTCACGCCGACCTCGCACTCGCTCTGCCGGCCTATCATCAGTTCCTCGGCAAGTTTGCCGAAATCGTGCAGATCGCCGATGATGGACAGATCCTGTCGAAAAACCGTCTCAGTTGGGGCCGGGAGGCCCTGCAGCCCGAACTCATCCCTCTGGCACCAAAGGACGCTCTCGTCTTCATGCGCTACGCCGGGCAGGCACCCCGACGGATGCTGCAATCCCGAACCCTTGATGGCGGCCGGACTTTCAGCAGGCCTGTCCGCACAACACTTCCCAATGCCGACAATTCCGTCGCAGCCGGTCTGCTGCCCGATGGGCCGGTCTTCCTTGTCTTCAATGATGCAGAGGCGGGCCGTCATGTCCTCGCTCTCGCAGTTGGTTCGGGTGAAGCGTCCGATGACTGGGTCCGTGTGCATGATTTTGAGAATGCACAGGACGACCCGCACCGGGAGTTCTCGTATCCCGCCATTCTCCAGATGCCGGACGGGCACATCCACCTTGCCTACACCAATGACAGAAAGGCCATCAAGCATGTTCTCTTCAACGATGTCTGGATCAGGCAGACCCTTGACAGGGCCGGGTGGACTGGTCAGTGAGTCTCTATACCGGGATCGTCTGGGCACCGGTCCTTTTTGCCGCCGGTCTTGCCGTATCACGTCCGTTCACCCGGCGGTCCGCGTGCGGCCTGATTGCAGGCCTTGCTGTCCTGGCCGGAGGGGTCCTCCTGCACATTGATGGGTTGCCGGCTGTCGCCTATCTGCGGGCCGTGCTGGCCGAGCCAAGCATGGGGCTTGTGGTGATCTGTCTGGTCTATGGCATCCGATCCCTTGCGGCACACGGGACCGGGTGCAGAACAGCGCCTCTCCATGTCACTGTACTGATCCTGTCACTCGGGCTGTATCCCCTGTCACTCGGGGTGGGTTGGTTTGATCCCTATG
>JAPOSK010000222.1 GCA_026709725.1 Paracoccaceae bacterium
CCATTCGAGATCACGAACAGTTGCAGGAATTTGTAGAGTGAGTTCTCACTGTTGAAACTCTCCCCGCTGTAGCGGTGGATCTGGTTGAAGGCCTCGCGAATGGCGACACCGCGCCGTTTCAGCTCGATGTGAACGAGCGGCAAGCCGTTGATCAGGATGGTTACGTCATAGCGATTGGCATGGATGCCCGTTTGCTCGAACTGGCGGATCACCTGCACCGTGTTGCGGGCCAGGATTCGCTTGTCCAGCAGATGGATGTTCTGGATTCGGCCATCATCGAACACGAAGTCATGAATCCGGTCATCATGATGGATTTTGCGGGTTTTCTCGACGATGCCGTCACTGGGCCTGTCGAGCCAGGTTTCGACAAACCGCTGCCATTCGTCATCGGAAAACTGAACGTTGTTCAGTGTCTGCAGCTGCACCCGCACATTGGCAAGCATCGCGTCCGGCTTGGTGAGGTCGGGACGATGCTCATAGCCCTGATTGATCAGATCCTGCACCAGCTCCCGTTCCAGATCGGCCTCGCTCTGATAACCAGCTGCACCCTCCCACTCCCTGGTGTATCTGTTGAGGACAATGAATGTCCTCGCTTCGGCAATGGGCGTTGCCTGTTCAACCATTCGGCGCGTCCTCCTGCCAGTAGCCGTAATTGTCGATCAGGTTCTCCAGCAGAACCCGCACGGTCTGCTTCTCCTGGGGCGATGGCTCCGCAACGGCTTCGTTTGACAGCGTGCTGTGACTGGTGAACTGGGTGATCCGCCTCAGATAGGTCTGTTTGTCATCCGGCAACAACTCGCGCCAGCCCGAATATCCCAGAAAGCCCGCCGTCTTTTCATAGAGGTTCCGCACAAGCGTGAAGTGGTATCTCTCGACCTGATTGTTGGCAATCGCGCGCTCAAGCGTCTGCTTCAGATGGAGATGGTAGGAAAAACTCCGGCTGGAATCGCCATACTTGACGTTCAGGGCGAACGTCCCATCTTCGAGATTCTCCAGCAGATAGCAGCCCTCTTTCTTGCCCCGTTTCTTCAGATCAAGCTCATTGTGAAGCACATTGTAGAAGAGCGGGTTGTGCGTCGTGATGATGAAGTTCAGGCCGGACTGGCTGGACTTGATCAGCCCGGCCAGATGGACCGCCAGTTCAATCAGATGATTGTCATCCAGCGAACTGACCGGATCATCAATGAACACATATTCCGTCTGATCGAACGCATCGGTGTCCCGGTCACTGGGTTCAGCGATATTGCGGGCGCTGATCACCTGATCCAGAAGAGTCTGGAAGAGACTCCAGATGAACAGGCTTTCCTCACCCTTTGAGATTTTCAGATCACCGGCCTGCTCCTCGTTGCCCCGCGCAATCGAGAATGTCACCTCCGTGAACCCGGCATCGAACTGCGGCGTGAGTGCCTGTCCCGCATAGCGCTGAAAACTGGTGATGATGTTCCGATCCTGGCCCTGATCCCTCAGCACCCAGTCGGTGAAGGGATTGGGCCAGATTTTCAGCCTGGGACCGGCTGCGCCAGACAGGTCGTTGTCCCAGTAGAACAGATCCTCGATGAAGGAGCTGTAATACAGGAGTTTGGGGTGCAGGGGCTCCGTGCCTTCGTCATCATCCCTCGCGGCAACCAGATCCCTGAATTTCCGCGACAGGCGGGTCTTGCCCGTGCCATTGAAAGCGTAGATCAGCTGCACCTTCCTGTCAGCATCGCACAGCACCTGGGCAATCTCTTCAAGTCCCTGGCCCATCCTAAGCAGCATCCGCATCAGGCCTGGGGAAGTTCAGCAGCAGATCACGGTAGTAGGCATATTGCTTCTGCCGGAGGTCGATCTCACGCGGCAAACCTTCCGTGAGCGAGGTGGTCAGCACATCGAACGCATCAAGAATGGCGACGATGCGGGCCTGTTCAGCCAGTGATTCCTGGGGGCTGTCGGCAAATGGAATGGGGATCGGATAAAGTAATATTTGAGGTTTGCTTCCACGCGGCATTTTTGCACCTTTGGCATGCTTCATGCTGTAGTTGAAGAACTTCCCGTCAGCTAACACCTGATAGATGTAGCGAGGATCTACAGTGTCATCAGTTGGGTGGATGACAAGAACATCTCCATTTGTGCCGCCAGTTCGATCAGCAGGCCATATCTTTTTCAGATAAGGACGAATGTTGCCGATTAAAATGTCGCCCTTCTGATACTCGGTCAAGTTTCCAGATGTCGGCACATGGTTTGATTCAACCTTCCCCCCTCGGTCCTGCAAGAGATTGTCCACGCCAACATGGTTGGACTTATTCAGTTGATCAGAGCTGATGCGTGTTTTTGAGTATTCTGCAACCTCACCCAACGGTTTTCTCTCAACATTCCCGTCGTCAAGGGTGAGCAATTTCTCCCGATAGTGCTTGTACTGCTTCCTGCGTGCGTTAAGTTCGGCAGTCAGTTCGGCAGTCAGTTCGGCAGTCAGTTCGGTGAATCTGTCAAGAATGCGCACAATCTCCGCCTGGATCGTGAGGGATTTCTTCGGGTCTTCAGGGCATGGGATGGGGATCTCAAATTTTCTAAATCGATCCATATCTACAGAAGGGAAGCTCGACTTCTTTGTATTTTTCTTGCACCATTCGGCGAGCAAGAAACCATAGTAAAATAAAAACTTGTCAACAAAAGTACCGAGATATCTCTCTTTCAGGGAAAGGTTGGTAAATCTTTGGTTAGCCAGATGTGGTACAGAAATTAGTGCGTGTTCTCCAATGGTGGCTGAGGTTGAGAAGATAAGTGAATTCGCAGGAAATAGCTTACCTCCCTTAACCGCACCTGCTGAAACCTTCTGGAGAGAATTGTGAAGTACTTGGCCATTCTGGCGAATATCGTCCATTCTGAACCACGATACCGTGCCATTTTCCCAGAATTCTTGCTTTGACCTCGATGGCGTATATCCATTCTTCAGGTGAAAAACCTCTGCGATAGGTTTCCACTCTACCGCCTCTCCATCCAGCAGCTGTTCCAGAAACCCCGAACCGCTCATGCCTCGATCTCCGCCACGATGGCGTCGATTTCTTCGCGCAGCCGGTCGATCTTGTCAACGGTCTCTTTCAGTTCCGCGTTCAGTGCCTTGATGTCGATCACCTCGCGCGTGTCCTTGGGTTCCACGTAGGAGTTGACTGACAGGTTGTAGTCATTCTTCACAATCCTGTCATAGGGCACGGTCTCGGCCACATGTGGGACCTTGGTCTTGCTGTCGAACATCTCCAGGATTCTGGCGATGTGATCATCATCCATGGTGTTGGTGTTGGTTTCCTTTTTGAAGAAATCCTCACCGCTGGCATCGATGAACTGGATGTCCGTGGTCGTCTTGTTCCTGGCCAGAACCAGAATGTTCACCGCAATCGTGGTTCCGTAAAACAGATTCGGTGCCAGTGCGATCACCGTCTCGACGGAGTTGGTGTCGACAAGGTATTTGCGGATCTTCTGTTCAGCTCCGCCCCGGTAGAAAATGCCGGGAAAACACACGATTGCCGCACGGCCCCTGCTGGACAGGTAGCTGAGTGTGTGCATCACAAAGGCAAAGTCCGCCTTGGATTTCGGGGCCAGAACGCCGGCGGGAGCGAAGCGGTCGTCATTGATCAGGACCGGATCGTCTGATCCGATCCACTTGACCGAGTAGGGCGGATTGGACACGATGGCATCAAAGGGTCGGTCGTCATCAAAGCGTGGGTCTGTCAGGGTGTCGCCCCGCTGGATGCTGAACTTGTTGTAGTTGATGTTATGCAGGAACATGTTCATGCGGGCGAGGTTGTAGGTGGTGTGGTTGAGTTCCTGGCCAAAGAACCCATCCTCGACGCAGTGATCGCCAAGCTTTTTGGCCTGAAGCAGCAGCGAACCCGATCCGCAGGCGGGGTCGTAGATTCTGTTCACGCTGGTTTGCCCGTGCATGGCAAGCCGGGCAATCAGTTTGGATACGTGTGTGGGCGTGAAGAACTCACCGCCGGACTTGCCGGCATTGGCAGCGTAGTTGGAGATCAGGAATTCATAGGCGTCGCCAAACAGGTCGATCTTGCTGTCCTCGAACGCACCGAAGTCCAGCTCTGCCACACCCTTGAGAACCGCCGTCAGGCGGGTGTTGCGTTCCTTGACCGTATTGCCAAGGCGGATGCTGGTCGTGTCGAAATCTGTAAACAGGCCCCGGATGGCGGCTTCGGATGGAGAGCCGCGGGCAGAGGCTTCGATGGCAGTGAAGATGACCGCCAGATCGGTGTTCAGGTTTTCGTTCCGGTGCGCAGCGGCAACAATGTTGGAAAAGAGCTGGCTGGGAGAGAGAAAATAGCCTTTGGTCTTGACAGCATCATCCCTGATGTCCGGGGTGATCACATCGTCAGGAAGAGCGGCATAGGTGATGCTGTCGTCCCCGGCTTCAATGTAGCGGACGAAGTCTTCGCTGATGAAGCGGTAGAAGAGGGAGCCGAGTACGTACTGCTTGAAATCCCAACCATCGACCGCGCCCCGCACTTCATTGGCAATTTGCCAGATCCGTCGGTGAATCTCTTTACGTTGCTCGGAGCCGGTCATCGTGACTTCCCTTTGTTCTGCGCTTATGGCAACACGCCGCAATCGACCCCATCAACCGCAGCGGGTCTTACCACGGTCACTATGTCGGTGGAAGTCAGTCGCTCATCCTGGGTGGTCGGTATCCGCTGCCCGGCGAACCGGGCGGGGTCTGCACTCACAGGACTGAACTGGCCGCAGATGTTGATGTCATCGCCCTGACCCGCAGGGGCTAGGAGAGTGCCGGCACTTGGTTCTCCAGCAATGGAACCATCTTCTGCATAAAGCCAACACAAGGCATTCGCATTGTGTTGTCAAGCCTGATCCTTGACACGGATATGATCGTGATCTGGTTGAAGTGGTGTCCTTTCCATGCGTCTGATTTTTATGCGGTGCTCAAGAGGGTAATAGGGCAGATGCTGAA
>JAPOSK010000555.1 GCA_026709725.1 Paracoccaceae bacterium
GATGGGCAGGCACGGTTTGCATGGCTGGACATTCTGTTTTTCGAGTACGCAAAGACGCCTGGGAAAATGCAATTACAAAAGGCAGATCATCGACGTTTCACTGCGGCACGCGGTCCTTGACCAGACGGCAGAGGTTACCGATACGATCCTGCATGAAATCGCCCATGCCCTTGCCGGCCCCGAAGCCGGCCATGGTCCTGTCTGGAAGAAAATTGCAGTCCGACTGAATGCATTGCCGAAATCCCGCGCCCCGGAAAGTGCAGAAGCGGCTGAGGCGGCAAGATGCTCTCGCGCACAATTCGAGGCAGGTGATTCTGTGAGATTTGTCGTCAAGGGCACAGAAAAAATCGGCCGGATTGTTCGAATGAATCCAAAACGGGCAAAGGTTCAAACGCGTGATTTACGCCTGTGGACTGTTGACTACCGCCTTCTTTCCCATACCGGACAGCAAGGTATGCGCTGAACCGCCGTTCCCATCTGTTTCACGGCAGAAGTTACCCGAACCCGGGGACTCATGCACGGTGGCAGCGGTCGCTCTCACCGGACAGGAGCCGACTTCCGCTCTGAAGCATCCCTGCACCCGGTCGAGTCCAGCCGGCAGTTGTCATCCGGGGGCAGGAAGGCGGGCCGACCATGCTTCAGACCGGACCCACATCTGTGATCCAGGTGCAAATCGGTCCAACCGGCCCGCCGGAGCACAATCCCGGCACCATCACCGGGTTGTCGGGCGGTGGTGGGCCACCGTGAACAGGAACGAAGTGACAGCGCAGGGCAAGGGTTTTTCCCAAAAAGACCGCACCCGGGAGTTATACATCTGACTCTCTGATCATGTCATGAGTCGATCGGCGGACGAGAACGCTGATACGGGTCGGTGCCAAAATACAAGGGGCACACGGAGAAATCCCAGGTCGCCGAACCATTATTCAATGATGATGGGATCGCAGGGTATCTGATCATTCGAAAAGCCGGTATTGACAAATTTCTGTTATGTTATAACATAACATCACGGCGGCATTGCGTTGAATGTGGGCACGACTGGCTTCATCAGCCGGTTGGCCTGATCTGGATACCGTGCTGTCACCTGCAACGAAGATTTACCAAACCACGTGAGGTCCGTTCATGCTGAATCGTCTTTCATTGGCATCGATTTTGATGCTCTCTGCCTTGTTTCTGACTCTTCCCTCATCCAAGTCACCGGCATCGGAACTGAAGGTTGTTGCATCGATCAAGCCCATACACTCACTTGTCAGTTCTGTTATGGCGGGGGTTGGAGAGCCGACCCTGATCATCCGTGGAGCAACCTCTCCGCATACATTCAATTTGTGCCCGTCCGACGCACGTCACCTCACCGAGGCAGATGTGATTTTTGTTGTTGGCGAAGACATCGAGAGCAGTCTTGTACGGCACTTAAATGCGCTCACCGAACCCGCCAATGTTGTGCACCTCACGGAGACACCGGGGTTGCAACTTCTCGATTTTCGTACGGATGAGGACTTCGCTGATCATGAAAATGATGGCCATGAAGACCACGACGATCATGGGCACGACGATCATGGGCACGACGATCATGGGCACGACGATCATGGGCACGACGATCATGGGCACGACGATCATGGGCACGACGATCATGGGCACGACGATCATCATGGACATGCACATGGCGAATTTGATCCGCATCTGTGGACTGATCCGGCTATTGCCGAGTTGATAGCTATGTATGTCGCTGAGAAACTCGGAGAGAAAGATCCTGCCAATGCGGCCCGCTATACTGATAACGCTGCACAGCTGATCGAACGTCTTCGTGAGCTTGATGCAGAGGTTGCCGATATTCTGGCACCGATCAAGGATCGCCCCTACATCGTGTTCCACGATGCCTATCAGTATTTTGAGGTCCGGTATGGGCTCAATTCGGTTGCAACAATCCTGCTGCGGCCTGAACAGCCGCCAAGCGCCAACCGCCTGCGGGCCATGCGGGAGCTTATCGCTGAAACCGGGACGATCTGCGTGTTCAGCGAGCCCCAGTTTCCTGCAGACATCGTGGATGTCATTATTGAGGACACATCCGTGCGGTCGGGTGTTCTGGATCCCATTGGAGCATTCCTTGAGAATGGCCCTGAACTCTATTTCATGCTGATCCGCACTATGGCATCATCACTGCGGACCTGTCTCGAGGGTTCCTGATCCCGTCTGTATCTGGACTGTCGGCGGGCCTGTCTTCATCGGATTGGGACCATGCGGCCCTGATATCCGGGTGTTTCCGTGTTCTCCAGGGGCGCATGAAGACACGATGATCAGGGGGACGGGTTCGACTGATTTGCGCCCGACTGATGCTGGATCTTTCATGAAGGCGGGGTTGGCAGGATTCGGTGGGCCCGATGGTGCGGGCTGACCGCGGAGACTTGACCGGACAGGCACGGGGTGCACAAAAAGTGATCGGCAGGCAGGGCGCATCCGGTCTGTTGATCGCTTGCTGACAGATGGATTCGGGGGAGCGGTGCAATCGCAGGTGGGCCTGTTGATTCCCGGCCTGGCAGATGTGCTGCCATGTCTCCTTTGATGTGTTCGCTGCGGCGAACAATCATGTCGACTCCGGTTGAAGTTTTTCCTAGGAGCAGGGTGAGCCATCAGGGGAGCACTTCATGACATACGTCGATGGGATTGATGTTGCTGACATGCAGCGCCTGGCCGGACAGGATCAGGATCTTTTCGATGCCATCACGGCAGAAATCGCACGACAGCGCGGGGAGATCGAGCTCATTGCTTCGGAGAACTTTGTCTCTCCTGCTGTCCTTGCCGCGCAAGGCTCTGTCCTGACAAACAAATATGCCGAGGGCTATCCGGGTCGCCGGTATTATGGTGGCTGCTCACATGTTGATGCTGCGGAAAATCTGGCCATTGAACGTGCATGTCGTCTTTTCGGTTGCAAGCATGCAAATGTGCAGCCGCATTCCGGCAGCCAGGCCAATCAGGGTGTCTTCCTTGCACTTTTGTCACCGGGAGACACCATACTGGGAATGGATATCGCGGCAGGCGGTCATCTGACCCATGGAGCGCGACCCAACCAGTCCGGAAAGTGGTTCAATGCAATCCACTATGGTGTCCGCCGCCAGGATTCCATGATTGATTATGATCAGGTGCAGGACCTTGCCATGGAACACCGTCCGCAACTGATCATTGCCGGTGGCTCGGCTGTTCCGCGAATCATTGATTTTGCCAGGTTTCGGAGAATCGCCGAGGCGGTCGGGGCGTATCTGCTGGTTGATATGGCCCATATTGCCGGGCTGGTGGCCGCAGGAGTGCACCCGCCCCCTCTGCCCCATGCCGACTGCGTCACCGCCACAACCCACAAGACATTGCGCGGTCCGCGCGGCGGCATGATCCTCTCCGATAATGCCGACATCATGAAGAAGGTCAATGCGGCAATCTTTCCCGGTTTGCAGGGAGGTCCACTGATGCACATCATTGCCGCCAAAGCCGTCGCATTCGGGGAAGCCCTGCAACCCTCATTCAGGACATATGCTGATGCCATGATTGCCAATGCCCGCCAACTTGCCGATACGCTGATGGCTGGTGGTCTGGACATCATAACGCAAGGGACAGATACGCACCTTGTGCTCGTTGATCTCCGGCCCTTTGGCATCAAGGGGAACATGGCGGAAGCGGCGCTGGGGCGGGCCCGGATCACCTGCAACAAGAATGGCATTCCCTATGATACCGAAAAACCGGCAGTGACATCCGGGATCCGGTTGGGATCACCCGCTGGCACAACCCGCGGTTTTGGCAGGGAGGAATTTATCCAGATCGGTCAATGGACCCTTGCGATCCTGAAAGCGCTGGCCAATGGTCATGACACAGCAGAGATTGAACGGACTGTCGGGATTGAGGTTCAGGAAATGTGTACGAGATTCCCATTGTATCCGGAGCAGGATATGGCAGCATCTGGGGAATGAGGATGGGACAGGGAAATGTCACATGAGAAATCCGTCACCCGGGCCCGTGCTTGAAGTGGGCCGGGGCCGCGATTGCAGGCATCGGCTTCTGAACCCGTCTCTGCCGGCAGCACTGCTGT
Organism: Paracoccaceae bacterium; assembly: GCA_026709725.1. Classification (GTDB taxonomy): domain Bacteria; phylum Pseudomonadota; class Alphaproteobacteria; order Rhodobacterales; family Rhodobacteraceae; genus MPNP01. Next base: position 4,070 of record JAPOSK010000555.1, read on the forward strand.
TCAGCCTGTTCGGGCTCTCCGGCTGCCTTGGCATCCCACCGTCTGTTATTGAGATGGAAGAGGAAAGTCATCACATTGCGGGCAGTGCTCTGCCAGAAGACCTGGCACCTGCTGAGGCTTTTGATCTCCCGGAGGGTGCGGGCGTTGACAAATAACCGATTGATGGCCGCAATCGATCAGCAGGTTATGACCGGATGGCTGCTTGTTGACGATGAATGGAAAAGGTGTTGTCAGTGAACCGTCTCAGGGTTGGCATCGCGGGTCTTGGGACTGTGGGGCAGTCGGTCGTGGAGATTATCAGCCGCCAGAGCGCGCTGCTGGCAAGCCGGACCGGCTGCACAATTGAGATTGCCGCTGTCACAGCACGTGATCGCATGAAGAAGCGTTCGCCGGAAGTTGCGTCCTGTGATTGGATCGCAGATCCGATCCAGTTGGCGAAGCGTGATGATATTGATGTCCTGGTTGAGTTGATCGGTGGAGAGACAGGCATCGCGCATGATGCCGTTCGGGTCGCCCTGTCAGGCGGCAAGCATGTTGTGACAGCCAACAAGGCCATGCTTGCCATGCACGGTCAAGGTCTGGCAGCGCTTGCTGAGGAAAAGGGGGCAAGTCTCCTTTTTGAAGCCGCTGTAGCAGGCGGAATCCCCGTCGTAAAGGCACTGATCGACAGTTTGGCCGCCAATGAAATCCATTCCATTGCCGGCGTCATGAACGGAACCTGCAACTACATTCTCACCCGCATGGAAGAGGAAGGCAAGTCATATGCCGATGTCTTTGCCGAGGCTGAGAGCCTTGGCTATCTGGAGTCGGACCGGAATCTTGACGTGGGTGGAATTGATGCCGCGCACAAACTCGCAATCCTCACTTC
>JAPOSK010000197.1 GCA_026709725.1 Paracoccaceae bacterium
AACCCCGATGCCGTGCCAGCCTTGCAGTGATCTGCCACATATGACGGTTGCAAACTTCCGACTTCGGGATCATTGATCCCTGTCATGCGTATTTATGACCTGTCAGCATACCGCAAGACACGCACTGCCAAGCCCAAAACCGCTGCCAAAGGCCTCGTTCGTTTCAGCAGGATTGAACTCAGGATTATCATGGCAGTCTATTCGCGCAACATCGCAGCGGGAACATGGCGCGATTACGGACTCTCATGTCTTTCTGACCGGGCAGTATTTTCTGTCTACCGCAACAGTGCAGGCCGCCCTCTCTATCTCATCGAAAAGCTGATTGGTTATCGCGGTGCATGTCGCTACCGCATCAGGAACCACACCGGCGAGATTATCAAGCGAGGAGAAAACCTTGCCCGGCTCGTTGAGGGACTTGGGCAGAGCAGCATGTATCTTGTGAGTTGAGCGTCACCTCAATCCGCTTTCAGAACTTCCCTGGCAAGCAGTCCGGCAATCTGTACGGCATTGAGTGCTGCACCTTTGCGCAGATTATCAGCAACACACCAGAAACTCAGACCATTCTCCACTGACCTGTCTTCCCGAATCCGGCTGACATGAACCCGGTTGTCCCCCGCACAGTCCAACGGTGTCGTATATCCGTGATCCCGTCGTTCGTCATTGACATGGACTCCCGGTGCCGCAGCCAGCAATCTCCTTGCCTTGTCTGCAGGAAGAGGGTCTGCCATTTCCACTGTAATCGCTTCCCCGTGTCCCACCAGCACCGGCACACGCACACAGGTTGCAGAAACCCGAATATCCTTATCGAGGATTTTCCTGGTCTCCTCGACCATTTTCCATTCTTCCCGGGTTGAGCCATCCTCCATGAAACTGTCAATATGTGGAATCACATTGAATGCAATCTGACATGGATAGATTGCAGCCTCAACAGAACCCGAACCGTTCGCAATGGATGCAGTCTGCTCACGAAGCTCATCCATTGCAGCTCTCCCCGACCCCGACACAGACTGATACGTTGATACGATCACACGATGAATGCCTGCGTGGTCATACAGCGGCTTGAGCGCCACGACCATCTGGGCGGTGGAACAATTTGGGTTGGCGATAATCCTCCGACCGAAACTCATGGCAATATCCCTAGGATTCACTTCGGGAACAACCAGAGGGACATCCGGATCATAGCGATAGAGAGAAGAATTATCGATCACGAAACAGCCGGCCGCTGCGGCCTGCGGTGCATAGATCTTGGTGGCCGTTGACCCAATCGCAAAGAGAGCGAGATCATTGTGGCTGAAGTCATGTCCGGTGATATCCGTCACCTCATGCTGTACGCCTTTGAACGTCAATTGCTTGCCAGCCGAACGCTCTGAAGCCAGCAAGTGAAGGGTGCTGACCGGAAAATCCATCTCCTCAAGACAAACAAGCATCTGTCTGCCCACATTGCCAGTGGCTCCGGCGATTGCTACTCTGTATCCCATAATTCCAATCCCAAACCCGAACAGCCCGCCTATGTCGCAAAGGCAGTCCGGTCAACCTGTCGTGCGCGCCTCAATGCAGGAAGCCTGTACAGATCTGGATGAATGGCCACTCATGGGTCTTCGCCGTTCATATGTGACCGGGCTGCCGTTCTTTGCTTCTCACCGCTGGCAGGGTCTCGTGACAATGCCGAGCATATCACCCCTCTCAACTTTGCCACGATTTGTATGGGCGAGGACAAAACCATCATGTGGACAAATGATGTCCACGCCTCGCAGTCCCGGTTCATCAAAGCGAAAAAGCGTGCCCGCCCTCTGGCCCCTCCTGACGGTGGCACCAGCGTGCAGGGCCCGGTCGAACAGTCCGGCATGCGGTGCCGTAAGAATGTCATCAAATCCGCTGATCTCGATTACCGTTTCGGGCTGGCAACCAAAGGGGTCGGCCGGTTCAGGACAGATCCCCGCGGCAGCAAGACAATTCAGAATTCCGGCCTCCGCCTTCTGAACCATGCCGGGATCGCAGCCACCACCTCCACCAAGCTCAGCCGCAATCATCGGAACTCCGGCTCGCTCCGCTGCCGAATTGAGCGACCGGGCATCATTATTCTCATTCAGAAGCCAAAGAACCGGCAGGCCGAAGGCCTGTGCCAGATCCATCCCGGCGGTATAGAGAGAGTCATCCCGTGTTCGCGTGAGGAGCGTACACGCTGCAAAGACCGATGCTGTGCCACCGGCGTGCAGATCCAGCACAACGCTACAGCGGGGGAGGATGACACGCTCGATATAATCAGCGAGCATTTCACTTGGACTGCCAGTGGCATGACCGGGGAAAACACGATTCATGTTCATGCCATCAAGCGGTGATGTTCGCGAGCACGCCTTTACAGCAGGCATGTTCAAACACGGTATGGCAATGACCGTCCCCGTCATCCGGGCAGGATCAAGCTGATTTACAGCCCGCAAAATGGCAACGGGTCCCTCAAACTCATCACCATGGGATCCGCCGACCAGCAGGGCGGTCGGGGATGTTCCCCGACCGATCACAGTGACCGGCACCAGATGCACACCCAGCGGATTGCTGTTGTCAGACCATCGGATAGCCAGATCGCCGTGCCGATGACCCGAACCTGTCGGATCAATTGTTGATCTGACATATTCTGTCGAGAATTTATCCACTCTGTCACCCTCCCTCCGATTTCCCAAAAGCATACATCAAAATCATGTGCAGTGTGCGAGCGGTCCCCAAGATGTCCCGGTTGTTTTATCCGACAGAATCCAATAGTGCAGGATGCACAATACCCGGGGCCATAGCTCAGTTGGGAGAGCGCTTGAATGGCATTCAAGAGGTCAGGGGTTCGAATCCCCTTGGCTCCACCAGACTCCGGCACACGGACTCGAGTCGGCCTGCGACCGGCCAGGTGGCGAATCATCCGCCGAATTGCTTTGGCAGAAAACTCGATCTGCAGCAGGGGAATCTCAGGGCATTGCCCTTGATATGACCTTCGGACAGGCCCTGAAAACCATCTTGTCGTGGCTGCCACTCCTGAAATATTCAGAAGCCGAAATAAAAATTTTCGGCTGCTCTGTGAATTCAGCCACAAAAGTGGCAGTCGGGAGTCACCCGCGCCCTGACCCGATTTTCCGCGTCCGGTCTGATTGAGCGTCGCCAGGGATTGAACGGTTTTGTCGGACGCTGTGCCGATGGGGCCATTCACGGGATCAGCCTCGGTCCGGTGCTGGCCCATTTCAGCGGGATCACCGCAATCATTGAGGCGCATCACGAGCAGACGCGCAGCGCCTCGTCCGGGAATCGCGGCGGGAGCTCTTGACGTTACGCCGCATACTGGTGTTGATGCCACCGGTCCATATCTGACCACCACCATCGACATCCAGATGGTCCTGAAACGGATCACGGCCGCCCCACTTGGCACCGTTACCAACTGGACAGAAATGCACACAGCCGTCTCAACCTTTGCAACCCTGCTCAAGGCGACAGGGAATCTGTTCGGATTCACCCAAAATGCGCTTGAAACCGGGTCCCCTGAGAGCGGACGGACGGACGATTTGTCCGGCGGGTCGGATAAAATGTCCGACCTTGAGTTAAAACGTGGAAGGGTAAGGGAATATAGCAACGTGGAAAAATACGCAGGTGACGCCATTCCACGGTTTCACGCGGTTTCGTTGAGAGCGAAGTATCTGGCCAGTGTCTCCATGTGTTGTTTCTCTTCTGCCTTCGAGACACAGGGGGCGGCATCCTGAATGTCTTGAAACCCGCTTCCTGAAGTGCTGGGGCCACCGCGTTCTCAGCTTTCTTGAAAACAAAACCATGACTGGAAGAGGTTCACCCAACATTTGCAGTCTTTGGACAAGCGACGGAACAGCCCTCTGGATTTCCTGTCTTGAAAGTTCACTGGCACGGCGGGTTGGCCTTCTGACACCATCTCTGAAGTCAAAACCCCGAGAAAAGGCGAACTCATCCTCCCGTCCATCAGGAAGCTCTGTCAAAAGACCGTGATCGCGCAACCGTCGCCAGAATCGTTTGCCAGGCCGGCCCTGATTATCGTGCTGGAGTTTGACTGAAATCGGCGCGGGATTGATGCCGACAAGCACAGCCCGAAGCCCGGGTCGCAAAAGTTCCTTGAGGGTGGCTTCATTCTGGGCCGGCATCACCGTCATCTCCGCATGTGTGCGATGGCGCATGACCGGCCAACTGCGGATGCGTACAAAAGCCGACCGTCAGGGAGTTGTCAAGAAGCCAAAAATGGTCAGGCTGACACTGACGATCATCGCTAGGATCAGCCGCGTCTCACGTGTCGCCATATCGGCGTGCAGCCTCTCGAACGCGGCATTGTTGCGCTCCAGCGATGCCGGCAGATCGGATTTCATCGTCTCCATCCGTTCCTCCTGCACTTTCAACTCACCTCTCAACGCGGCGATGGCCAGCGCATTGTCCCGCTCGTCGCGCATGGCGTCGCGTTCATCCTTTGGCGCGTGCCGGTCAAATACTCATGCTGTCCGGCCGCTCTCCGCATCAGCACCCCCGGTCCCCTGATGACACTCGGGCCGTGATGACAGGCCGGACCAGCTGTTTGCAGGGCTCCGGCCATCATCGCAGAGGGCAAGGCTGCCCCCCCCCGACTCACAGGCCTTGATCCTGTGGAGATTCTCAATGGCCTTGATGAATGGTCGGGTGCTGTCAGTGAAACCGGTTCCCTGCATGCCGTGACACGGGCGTTCTCACAGCACATGCCACTGGCCTGTGCCGGAGCCGTCGCTGCCTATCCTGCAGACCTGTCACTACCCAGGACCGGGCCATGAATCTCCTGCAGCCTGTCTGTCAATTCTGAGGGGCGTGATCCCCCCACGGCGGACCCGGAACTCTGCACGTCCCCGATAACAGGTGATCCGCCAACATCGCCCCGGGCCCGCATCACACCGGGCCCCGAT
>JAPOSK010000103.1 GCA_026709725.1 Paracoccaceae bacterium
AAAATCTGCGCCGCATGGCGGCTGATGAGTCGGAGTGGGTATCGCCAGCATTGTGATGGGCGATGGCAACCCTCAACGGCTGCGATGCACTTCTCAAATGATTTGAAAGTGACATATGTCCGTCTTGAAGGGCTGTGTCGGGCCGGTGCCTTCCAGGGCATTCATCCAAGGAGGCCGGATCGGGATGATGTCTGAAAATTTGGCCGGCGCAGGCCTTGCACCATGTGCGCCATGCGGAGATGCTCTGAGGCGGTCGGGGAACAGTCTGGTCATTGGGCCGGAATCGGGTAAACGGGATTGGGCACGGGAGGCCTTGAGTGAAGACGGATTGCAGAAACTCGATATCGATCACCTCTGCAGTCATGAATATCGAGAAAAACGACTTAACCATTGCGGAACTGTTTGAGGGATATGAGGATCGGGGTGATGAGGGTGTCGTGGCCTATGGCGGGATACTCGATGTTCGCCCACCCTATCAGCGCGAGTTCGTCTACAAGGAGAAGCAGCGTGATGATGTCATCCGGTCGGTACTCAGGGGGTTTCCTCTCAATGTCATGTACTGGGTGGACAAGGGCGATGGCAATTTCGAGGTCCTGGACGGACAGCAGCGAAGTCTTTCCATCTGCCAGTATCTGAACGGGGCTTCTCCCTGGATGGCAGGTATTTTCACTCCCAACCAGTGGATACGGAAAAACGCATCAACGAATACAGTCTGTCAGTCTACGTCTGCGAGGGCGAGGATAGCGAGAAGATGGACTGGTTCCGGATCGTCAACATTGCCGGCATGGAACTCTCGGAGCAGGAATTGCGCAATTCTGTCTATACCGGCCCCCGGCTGTCAGAAGCCAAGCGGCATTTCAGTCGTCCGGGCCGGGTGCTGCGCAACTGGGTGATGGGTATGTCAGGGTCAGGGTCAACCGCCAGGAATTGCTGGAAAAAGCCATAGCCTGGTTGGCGGGCGCAAAGGATGATCAGTCAATCAGAGAGTATATGAGTCGTCGCCAAAATGATGAGGACGTCGGGGAGATATGGAATCGTTTCCAGGATATCATCAATTGGGCAAAGGCAATCTTTCCCAGGCAACGGTCCAGCATGACAAGTGTGGACTGGGGATTTCTCTATGACCATCATCACAATCGCAGTGATCTTGATCCCGTTGCATTGGAGGCGGAGGTTATGCGGTTGCACAAGGACGATGATGTCAAGCGAAAACCGGGTATCTATCCCTATCTGCTGACTGGCGATGAAAAGCATCTGAACATCCGGGTGTTCTCACCGGCCATGCGCGAAGCCGCTTATGAGAGGCAGGGAGGCATCTGCCCCCATTGCAAAAAGACATTCCAGCTCAAGGATATGCATGCAGATCATATTGATCCCTGGTCCGAGGGAGGTCCGACGGTCGCGGAAAATTGTCAGATGCTGTGCAGTCCCTGCAATCGCCGCAAGGGGGCGAAATAGACAAAGGCATCAAGCCGCTTGGGGAATGTCCCGGATGATGTTGAGACTTCCCCGAGCAGGACTGCCTGATCTGCATTTGTGAGACTGTTTGGCACAAGTTGTGGGATAGGCGAACGTCAACAGACCCTGGCCCAGATTTGAATTTAAACATGATATTTATTATATTAAATCTTGTCATGAATATCACGTTCCAAGGATGGAGGCCGATATGACAGAAGCATTGTCGCAGATTGAACTCAGCAAATCCGAGATCGCCAAGCTCCCGGCGCCGCTGCGCAGGAAGATTCAGGCTGCGTTCGGACCGGCTGACATGGCCAATGGTACATGGATGTTGGTTGGAGCGGCAAGTGCCGTCACTGCCCGTGTCATCGACCGCGCGATCGCTCAGATCGCGCTTGTGGCGAGCAATTACGCCGCCGCCCGAAGCGAGCGGAACATTGAGCGGTTGCTCGAAATGATTGTCGAGGACATACCGCGCCACCCGGTCGATATCGAACTTGAGATCGAAAACGCAGGAATGCGGGCCGAATACCTCGCAGAGAACAATCTGCTCACCGCACAAGAAGTGCGTGACCGGTCAGGGCTCAAACCGCGTAACAGAAGCGAGCCGGCGTCCCGCTGGAAACGCGAAGGGAAAATCTTCGCCGTGCGCAAGGGTGCGATTGATCTTTATCCGGCATTTCAATTCGTCGATGGTTCGCCGCGTCCGGTGATTAAGAAAATCCTCGCCGAACTCGGCGATGAGTTCACCGCGTGGCAAGTCGCATTCTGGTTCCAGTCTGGCAATGGATGGCTCGATGGCGAAGAACCCCGGGATTGTCTCGACCAGGTCGACGATGTCGTCATGGCGGCCAGACGCTTGGCCGAACCCACTATCGGTTAAGCGGCAGAGCAATGTCTATCCGCAAACCTCCAAACCCCATATCGTCACCCAATTATATGATACTCAAACAGGGGACGCCCATTGAACGCGTTCATAACAGCACTTATGCTGCGAACGCGTTCAACCCCTGCAAGGGAAGTCCGACGAGGTTTGCGCCGATCCACGATACCAGTGGGGCGTGTGTGCCATCACTCTATGCTGGTGAATCCTTCGAGGCGGCGGTCTTCGAGACTATCTTTCATGACGTGATCGCTCGGGCGAAACGCAAGACGGTCCCGCAAAAGAAAATCACCGACAGTGCGCAAGGCCGCCTTGAAGTGCTCCGTGATCTAAAACTGGTCTCGCTGCGCGAACCCGATCTCAAAGCCTGGCGCATCAAACGCAACCGGCTCATCTCATCTTCGCCAAAGCTCTACGCCGAAACCGCCGAATGGGCCGAAGCCATACACCATCAGTTCCCGAACGCTGAAGGCCTTGAATGGACATCCAATCAATGCGATCCGGCCACATCTTATCTCTTCTTTGGCGACCGCGTCGACAGTTCCGATTTTAAGATTGTTTACACTCGCGATGGCGCAACCGATTCCAGTTTCCGCAAAGAGGTCAAGGACATTGGAAAACGCAGCCGCATACGGATTACGGTCTGATGCGAGGCGAAACGCCGCCGTCAGCGACGAGCTGCTTTGATGGAGACTTGCAAGCCTCTTCCCACCCGCGGTTCAATTTATATGCGCTGGGCACATGCGCAGCGATGGTGCCATATTTCACTGAAGATCTCTCATACTGGGCATCTCATTGCGAGCGCTTGCCCGGACTCGTCGCGCGAGACCGTACCGACGATGACCTTCAGTGGATGGTGTTCGGGCCTGCCCCGCTGACCCTGCTGCACATCCGGGTGTTCTCACCGGCCATGCGCGAAGCCGCTTATGAGAGGCAGGGAGGCATCTGCCCCCATTGCAAAAAGACATTCCAGCTCAAGGATATGCATGCAGATCATATTGATCCCTGGTCCGAGGGAGGTCCGACGGTCGCGGAAAATTGTCAGATGCTGTGCAGTCCCTGCAATCGCCGCAAGGGGGCGAAATAGACAAAGGCATCAAGCCGCTTGGGGAATGTCCCGGATGATGTTGAGACTTCCCCAAGCAGGACTGCCTGATCTGCATTTGTGAGACTGTTTGGCACAAGTTGTAATATCTCCTCCCTGCAGCAAAATTATCTGAAGCGAGCGGAAACCGATGGCCATGGACGTGGCCCAGACCATGCTCGCGGGAAAATCGTTGCATTCTGGCACTGGGGGAGAGTTGGCAGGAAATCCCAGCAAAATGTGACCAATGACAGGTGCAGGCGATGAGGTCACTGATTTGAGTCTGTCGATCGGGAGGTCACGGTGCTCAATTGTGGAGTGATGATACACCCGTGATGTTGAGCAAGGCATGGGGGAAATCGGGTCAAGGGAATGGAGGGTTGGGTGGCAGGGTCAATTTGTGTAAGGGATGGCGGTGGGAGTCGCTGCTCAGGGAACAGGACAATGGAAATCATCGAAATTGCCGGATTGATCGGCACTTTTGTGTCAATCTATCAACTCTTCGCTCAGGGTTCAAATCTGATCAATCAGATAAGGATCAGTTATCATGCACCCAATGCGGAATTCTGCTCGCTGATTTGCTCTTTACCTCAGAAAGACTATCAGGCTCTGCCGGATGAAATTAAGAAAATCAGAGCCTTGTTTGCTACTAGCTGATTAGCAGTGAAACAAAGAAAAGGGCCATTGCAACCCACAGGCCCACCTGTGCCACTTGAGGCAGGATTGCTCTGACGCGAGATACCTTTCTTCCGGTATAAAGGTGCAAGGCCATATTCGTTACCTCCCATCTATCTGCTATACTGCGCGTGGCAGAATGGAATTGACCATTGCCCATTTTGGGTATTTTGTCAAGTCTTTTTCAATTTGCCAAACCGAAACCTTCCCTGACTTCTTCGCTGGCATCTTTCTCAATCTTGGCCTTGAGTTCGCCTGCTGTCATTTGTTCGCAACCTTCTGGCAAGACTTCCAGCCTTGTTCCTCCTGACACTCCTGCAGTGCTCCCGATGTTGTTTGTGAACACGGGAGACTGAAACATGTCAGATCAAGAAGAAATCAGGGCGGGTAAAGTTGTCAAGTTGAAATCGGGGGGACCGCCTACGACTGTTAAAGCGTCAAAGACGGTATTACCTCGCCTTATTTACTCAGGTAAAGAGTCTGCTTGATTTTCCAAGCAGACTTCCTTGGCCGGGAATGTCCCGCTGCAGGGTGTCCGGAATGCGCGGGAGCTGATGGTCGGGGGCTCGGCCCGGACTCCCGCTCATGCGGGAATCGCTGCACTCTGGCACTGGTGGTGAACCGGCGTGCGGGTTCCGGAAAAATGGGATCAGCGACAGAGTCGGGTGATGCGGTCACCGATTTGAATCTGTCGATCGGGAGGTCACGGTGCCCAGTTGTGGAGTGGTGCTGCACGGTGTGACCCTGGGCAATGCATGGGGGCTGTCCTGCCCAGGGGGAATGGAGGGTTGGGTGGCAGGGTCAATTTGTGTAAGGGATG
>JAPOSK010000121.1 GCA_026709725.1 Paracoccaceae bacterium
GGGGTTCAACCCTCCGGGGAGTGGTTCCCCGGACCATGTGGGTGTCGGGCTGGGAGTCGGCTCCTTGAAATCGATGATCTCTGTGGTGCCTGTAATGCCTATGGCCAATACCGCCGTGTTCTCCACAGCGTCACGATGCATTTGGATGCCGGGGAGCGGGTCTCGCTGATAGGACAATCAGGCTCCGGCAAAACGGTAACCATGCGAACAATCATCGGCACATTGCCGATGCCGCCAGGTGAAGTGGAACAGGGCAGCATCCGCTTTGCCGGTCAGCCACTTTTGAGCATCGGCTCCGCCGCGAGGAATCAGCTCAAAGGAACCGGAATCTCAATTGTGCTGCAAGACCCGATGCTTTCCTTCAATCCTGTCCTGACCATAGGGCGCCAGATGAACGATATCGTATCCTATGCCGATCTGCGGCATGGTCGTGCCCGCAGCAGTGCGGAACGCCGGGATCATCTGATTGAAACCCTTGGAAAGGTCCAGCTCTCGGATGGCGTTCGCGTGCTGGAGAGCTACCCCATGATGCTCTCGGGTGGCATGCGTCAACGGGTCCTGATCGGTATGGCGCTCTTGAACAAGCCACGCCTGTTGATCGCGGATGAGCCGGGCACAGCACTGGATGTCACGACCCAGGACGAAATCCTTGCCCTCCTGAACCGACTCGTCGCCGAAGAAGGTCTCTCCCTGCTGCTGATCACACACAATCTTGGTGTCGTGCGCAAGATGGCTGATCGGGTTTATGTCATGAAACTTGGACGCATTGTGGAGGCGGGTACGCGCGACGAAGTCTTTGAGGCACCGAAGGATGAATACACGCGGGAGCTGATGGCAGCAGTGCCACCCCTTTATGGCGATAAGGTCAAGACTGTGGACACTGTGAGGAAAGATGGTCAGAACGCGATCATACGTATCGAGAACGTCACCAAGGATTTCCAAATCCATGAGGGCTGGCTCGACAGAATCACGGGGACGTTTCGGGCAGTTGACAATGTGACACTGGCTGTTTCACAGGGTGACATTTTTGGTATCGCAGGAGAAAGTGGCTCGGGAAAGACCACCCTCGCCAAGATGATCTTGGGGCTGATGCCGACAACCGAAGGGACAATTCTCATTAATGGCCATCCAGTGTCGGGGACAGTCGGAACGGAAGCCTTTCGCAAATTGATCCAGATCGTATATCAGAACCCTGGCTCTTCACTGAACCCGCGACGCACGGTGGCAGATCAGCTGGCAGTTCCGCTCAGATTTACCGGGCAAGACAGAAAGGAGATTGCGCGACGGGTGCCGGAGCTCCTCGACCTGGTTGACCTGCACCGTAGCTACGGCTCAATGTATCCCCATGAACTGTCGGGCGGACAAAAGCAGCGCGTTGCCATTGCTCGGGCACTGTCGGTGAATCCGCGTATCGTGGTCCTGGACGAACCGACCTCGGCACTCGATGTGCTCGTGCAATCGACCATCATCGACCTCCTGAACCGGTTGAGGGCAGATTTCGACCTGACGTACATTTTCATCAGTCACGATCTCAGCCTTATGCGGAACTTCTGCAATCGCGTTGCCGTCATGCTGCGCGGCGCAGTTGTGGAAAGTGGTCGAGTCGACAGGATTTTTGATGTACCGCAACACCCGTACACGCGCGCACTCCTGTCGGCGATTCCTGTAATTTCGCTCAAAGAGGAAGAAAGAAAACCCAAAGTCACAAAGCAGGAACGGATGTTGGTTCTTGCCAGTTCGACCAATCTGGAGGAGAAATGATGACTCGCATAGGCGTGGATGTCGGAGGAACAAATACAGACGCAGTCGTCATGAAGGGCGAACAAGTCCTTTCTGCTGTGAAATCGCCGACCACCAAAGATGTCATGACCGGTGTCGTCGACGCGGTCACCGGTGCGGTATCTGAAGCGAAGGTAAATGTGAAAGCTGTCAAGGCGGTAATGATCGGCACGACGCATTTCACCAACGCTGTGATTGAACGACGACGCCTGGCGCGAACCGGCGCAGTGCGTCTTTGCTTGCCTGCGGCACAATGTCTGCCGCCCATGGTGGACTGGCCAGAGGACATCAAGGAAGCCGTCGGCGGCCGATTCTGGATGGCCAGGGGCGGCAATGAATTCGATGGCCGTTCGATTTCTGACCTTGATATGGCAGAACTTGATGGGATCGCGGCGGACATTGGCAAGGCCAAGATCAAGAGTGTCGCAATCACCTCGGTCTTTTCACCGGTCAGCGATGCGATGGAGAGGAAAGCCGCACAACGGCTCAGGGAAAGACTCCCGGATACGGAATTCACATTGTCAAGCGAGATCGGGCGTCTGGGAATCCTTGAGCGCGAGAATGCCGCAATCATGAACGCCTCGCTTCGCGCACTTTCCGAACACATTGTCACCGCCTTTGGGCAGGCGCTCGAAAAAGTCGGCCTGAGATGCCCCTACTTCATCACACAGAATGATGGAACGTTGATGAACCGGACCTTTGTGGAATCCTACCCGGTGCTCACCTTTGCCTCCGGCCCAACCAATTCGATGCGCGGTGCGGCATTTCTGTCCGGCGAGACGGATGCCATTGTCGTGGATGTGGGAGGCACGACGACGGATGTGGGTGCACTGGTCAAGGGCTTCCCCCGCCCGGCCAGCACGACAGTGGATGTTGGTGGTGTGCGGACCAACTTCCGAATGCCGGACGTATTTGCCATCGGACTCGGCGGCGGCACAATCGTGTCTGGCAAAGGCAGGGACCTCAAAATCGGTCCGCAATCAGTCGGTTACCGTCTGACGGAACGGGCGCTGATTTTTGGTGGCGGCACTTTGACCGCATCGGATGTGGCAGTGGGACTTGGACTCGCCGAATTTGGTGATGTGGCTGTGGCAACCTCACTTGATTCTGATCATCTGCGGGCAGTCAAGGCGCGCACGGATGAGATGCTGGGCAACGCCGTCGAACGGATGCGCGTATCGCCGGATCGTATCCCGGTTCTGGCTGTGGGTGGAGGCTCAATCCTTGTGCCGGACGCCATTGGCGAATTGCGGGTCATTCGCCCTGACCATTTCTCGGTTGCCAATGCGGTTGGTGCTGCGATTGGTCAGATTTCCGGCGAGGTCGACCGTATCTTCTCGCTTGATGGCCTGACGCGTGAAGAGGCCCTGGCAGAAGCCCGCAGAGAAGCAACGGCCAAGGCCGTATCCGCAGGTGCAAAGCCGGGAACTGTCGAATTGCTGGACCAGGAGGACATTCCGCTTGCCTATCTCCCGGGCAATGCCACCCGAATTCGACTGAAAGTGGTGGGAGAAATGATTGACTGAAGTTTTGCTGGAGATCACAGACGCCGATCTTGATGCCATCGAAATCGGTGCTGCGATCCTTGGAACCGGTGGCGGAGGGAACCCCTATATCGGGAAGTTGCGGTGCCGGGAAGAACTGAAGAAGGGCCACCGCATTCCTGTGATTCCGCTGGACCAGCTTGCCGATGATGCCCTCATCGTGTCACTTGGGGGGATTGGTGCGCCCGTGGTCGGTGTCGAGAAAATTGAGGAGGGCCGGGAATGTCTTCGTGCCTTGCGCGCCATTGAAAAAGAACTGGGTGTCACGGTCGATGCTCTGATCTCAGCCGAAATCGGTGGTGCAAATTCAATGGAGCCCATGCTCACAGCAGCCCAGGCCGGCCTACCCGTCGTGGATGGCGACGGCATGGGGCGCGCCTTCCCCGAGATGCAAATGTGTACCTGGTCGATCTATGGGCACCGGGAAGTGCCCAGCGCCCTGGCCGATGAGAAGGGCAACATCGTGGTGATCCGGGACACGCCCGATGATCTGTGGCTGGAGCGTATTGCGCGCCACGTTGTCGTCGCAATGGGTGCCGCGGCGGGGCTGGCGATACAGCCGATGCGGGGAGATTTTGTAAGGTCAGCCGCTATACCCGGCACGATTACGCGAGTGCGCAATTTGGGACGCGCGGTGCTGGATGCGCATGCGAACAATGCCGATCCGGTGCAAACGGTCATTGAACAGGAGTGCGGGCGGCTCTTGATGACCGCCAAGATCGTGGACCTTGAGCGCCATTTGAAGGGCGGCTTCGCGGTTGGCCATCTGGCACTCGAAGGCTTCGGTCGCTTCTCGGGCAATGTGGGACGGATTGACCTGCAGAATGAATTTCTTGTCTTCCATCTCAACGGTCAGGTCCAGGTTTGCACGCCGGATCTGATCGTCGTGCTTGACAGTGACAGTGGCTTGGCTATAACCACGGAGATGCTGCGCTACGGTCAGCGGGTTGCCGTCGTGGGCCTTCCGTCCCATGCATTGATGCGGACTCCCGAAGCGCTTGAGGTGGTGGGGCCCGCTGCTTTCGGTTACCCGGAGATCCCCTTTACCCCAATAGAGGTCGATTGATGGAGGAGATTACGGAAATCACGCGTGCAGATATGACCGATATCGCTCTTGGCGGGGCGTATTTGGGCACTGGCGGTGGTGGTGATCCCTATATCGGACGACTGATGGCCGAACAGGCTATCGACTCATATGGACCGGTTGCCGTCCTGGACATCGATGAACTCGACGATGATGCACTGGTGGTGCCCGTAGCGATGATGGGTGCACCGACCGTGATGCTGGAGAAGCTGCCGCGCGGCGATGAAGCGCTCTGCGCTCTGCGCTCACTCGAGGCAGTGCTGAATCGTCGGGCAGACGCGATCTTTTGCATCGAGGCCGGTGGGTTAAATTCCACCATCCCCGTCGCGGTGGCCGCGCGCGTCGAGCTGCCAATCATTGATGGTGATGGAATGGGGCGGGCTTTCCCCGAACTGCAGATGGTCTCGATGACCATGTTCGACATTCAGGCATGTCCAATGGCCATGGCCGACGAGAAGGGCAATACGCTGGTTCTTAACGCGGTG
>JAPOSK010000570.1 GCA_026709725.1 Paracoccaceae bacterium
GGTCACAAGGACAACCATGGCGGGTTGATGACCACAGGCCAGTTCAGGGAATGGCAAAACCATATGGGAGTCCCGGTGGGTCGTGAATGGGATCGCTTCTGCGGCGTTGAGGACACGGATGATCTGAAGGCATTCCTGGACAGGGTGCCATTCTTTGCCGCTGAGCACCGCAGATACACCGCACCGAGACTTGCAGTTCCGGACATTCGGGCCCCCTCTGATCCGGTTATCTCGACACAGGCTGCCTTTGGCAAGATTCTTGACAGACTGGCAAAGGGTGAAAGCACACTCGCTGATCGCATCCTGACAACATCACCGGATGTCACCGGGACAACAAGTCTTGGCTCATGGGTCAACCGGCGCAATCTCTTTGCCCGGCACGCATTGCCGGATGCCTTCATCGAACACCGTATTCCTTCCACTGCGAAATGGAATTTCGCACCATCAGGTCAGCATATCGAGCTGGGAATTGCCGAAATGAATCTCTTCCTGCTTCTTGGAGCAGCCGGTCTTGCCCATGCCTTGTGGGGTGAGCGCCTGATACCCGTCGGCACAGTCTACGACCCGTTTGTCTGTCGTGGCCTTGATGCCCTGAACTACGCCTGTTACCAGGACGCGCGGTTCCTTGTCGTGGGAACACCATCGGGGGTGACGCTGGCACCTGAGGGCGGTGCACACCAGTCAATCGGGACACCCCTCATCGGCATGGCACAGGATGGACTCGCAGCCTTTGAACCGGCTTTTGCCGATGAATTGGCAGTGATCATGGAATGGGCGTTTGACTATCTCCAGCGGGATGGTGAGGGTGACCCTGATGAGCGAACATGGCTCCGGGACGAAACAGGTGGTTCGGTCTATCTCCGCCTGAGCACCAACCCGATTGAGCAGGTGCAGCACCGAACCAGTGATGACTTCGTCAGGGGCTCAATCGACGGGGCCTACTGGTTACGGAAACCCGGCCCAAACTGTGATCTGGTGCTTGCCTACCAGGGCGTGGTTGCCCAGGAAGCCATTGAGGCGGTCGGTCGATTGGCTGAATGGCGGCGCGATATTGGTGTTCTGGCTGTAACCTCGGCCGACAGGCTCAATGCCGGCTGGACAGCCGCCCAGCGTGACCGTGCTCGCGGCCACCGCGCAGCCTGCAGTCATGTCGAGACAATCCTGACCCGACTGCCGGCCCATTGTGTTCTGCTCACGGTCATTGACGGTCATCCCGGGACTCTCTCATGGTTGGGGTCCGTTGCTGGCCATCGGACCATTCCGCTCGGTGTGGAACATTTCGGCCAGACCGGTTCAGTCAGGGATCTCTACAGGCACTTTGGAATCAATCGGGATTCCATCGTGCAGCAGGCGCTTGGTGCCCTGCAGACCTCCGAGGAACGGCTCTCGCTGGTTTCCTGATCAGGCGCTCATTCGCCCGGACTTGCTCCCGGCGATGATCCCCGGACTGTCGCTTCAATGCGGGGGTAGCGCAGGCCAAGCGTGACCGCACGTGCGATCAGGATCAGTATCCAGGCCAACCACAAACCATGGTTTTGCAGAATGGGCACCGCGAGACCAAGTGCCAGAGCGTACACTGCAAACGAGACAATCATGCTGTTTCGCATGTCGCGGGCCCGAACAGCGCCAATGAAGA
This sequence comes from Paracoccaceae bacterium, assembly GCA_026709725.1. Classification (GTDB taxonomy): domain Bacteria; phylum Pseudomonadota; class Alphaproteobacteria; order Rhodobacterales; family Rhodobacteraceae; genus MPNP01. Next base: position 1,637 of record JAPOSK010000570.1, read on the forward strand.
TGCCGTCAAGGATCCATGATGGAGTCCCGAGAACGGGGACAAGAGCCACCCAGATCACATACTCCCGGGCAAGAATGCGGACAGCCGGTGCCGTGGTCATAAGATGAATGAACCACGGCCCAAAAGCAAGAATAACCACGGTCATCAACAGTGCCAGAATGATGCCTCCAGTTGCAACACGGCGAACAATCTGCCGCAGGACCGCAAGATTGCCCGATCCGATTGCAAGACCGACCAGAGCTTCTGCCGCAAAGGAAAACCCGTCAATCGCTGCAATGGCAAGAAACATGAACTGTAGCAGAATCTGATTGGCGGCCAGTGTTGTGTCGCCCAGACCCGCGGCAAAAAAGACAAAACTGACCATTGTCAGCGTCAGCAAGACAGTTCGGATCATGATATCACGATTGACCCGCAGCATGATCATGATCCGCATGCGATCCATCACCCGGGACCAGAGTCGTGACTTCGCTGGCCGCAAGGCGGTCCGGCAGAGGACAAGACCAAACACAAACGCGCTCCACTCAGCCACTACGGTTGCAACGGCAACGCCCGGAACTCCCCAGTGAAGAACAAGCACAAAGAGAAGATCAAGCAGGATGTTCAGGCCGTTCAGAAACAGTTGCAGGAAGAGGACTGATGCCGTCCGCTCCTGGGCAATCAGCCACCCCGTCATACCGAAGACAGCGATTGCAGCGGGTGCAGAATAGATCCGGATCATGAGATACTGACGGGCGAGGTCTTCAACAGCGCCGGAGGCGGGAACAAGGAGCAGGGCCCCGGCAACAATCGGCCATTGCAGGAGAATGAGGACGACACCCCCGGCAAGCCCCATCAGGGTGCTGCGGAAGAACAGCGCCTGAACTTCATCGGCATCCTGCCGACCCCGCGCCTGGCTGGTCAGACCACTTGTTCCCATCCGCAGGAAGAGAAACAACCCGTAAAGCGTGCTGAAGATCACCGAGCCAACGCCAACGGCACCGATCGGCACGGCATCGCCAAGCTGGCCAACGACGCCTGTATCCGCAGCACCGAGGAGCGGTGCTGCAGCATTTGAGAAGATGATCGGAACGGCAATTGTCAGGATACGACGATATGTGACGCTTCCGGGCAAGGAATGAATCATGCGCCGGATCTCAAGTCCAAAGCGACCCCCCTGCTCTCCCTGTCATTCAGAATCCATCATTCACGGTCCATTATTCGCCGCCCTGCTCCGTCCTTCGTATCACTGAAATCGTGGACAACGGAAACAGAAAGCAGATTGCGGGCCGGTGCGCTTGACGAGGGGCCTGCAACCGCTTGCAAAAGAATCTATTTTGTTGCAAATGATTCTCATTTGCAACAAAAAGCGGAGAATCCCGTGGTTCAGTTTATTCAGTCTGTTCTTGCCAGACCCCTCCTTCCTGTCGGATTGCGGGATACCGATTCGAAGGTCTTCATGCACCGCCCTGCCTGGGTTGCCCTCGCACTTCTCATTGCCGCATCCCTGCCGGGAACAGCGGGTGAACTGACCCGCAGCGTTCTGGTCGATGCCTATGTGCAGGTCAGTGTGTTTGTTGCCGCAACGCTGCTGATTCTCTACGGTTCAGAACGGCTGTTTGGTTACAATATCGGGCGGGCACTGCGGAGTTCCCGGTATTTTCAGGTCCCGCTGGCTTCCATTCTCGGAGCCATGCCGGGCTGCGGCGGTGCTATTGTTGTGGTGACAGCCTACACCACAGGCAATGTCCGATTCGGTGCCGTGGTGGCGACGCTCGTTGCGACAATGGGCGATGCAGCGTTTCTGCTGATTGCCGCACGCCCTGATGCAGCGATCATTGCCCTGCCCCTTGCCCTGATTGCCGGCACACTCACCGGACTGGCTGTCGATCGCTGGGTCGCCGCCCCCCGCAGGCCGCACAAAAGAGCCCCTATCGAGATTGCGCCACGAATCGGTGCACTCAGATGGCGGGATGTGGTTTTCTGTCTCCTTGCCGCACTCACATTGCCGGGGGGAATCATTCTTCTGACCGGTTATGCGATTCGGCCTCCCTTTGAGACGATCCTGTCACTGCTGGCGATTCTGGGTGTTGCCTCCTGTGCCGCAATCTGGGCCTGTTCACCTGTCCGGAATATCACCCATCCGGACGATGAACCGATGTCGCGGTGCACGGAAGAAACATCATTCATCTCCATATGGGTCTTCGGTGCCTTCCTTGCCTACGAATATGCGGTAGAATTTTCCGGATTGAACCTCGAAACCCTGTTTGCAACCGTTGCGCCGCTCCTGCCGCTGATTGCCATCATCATCGGCCTCATCCCCGGCTGCGGCCCCCAGGTTCTGGTCACCACTCTCTATATCAATGGGCTTGTGCCCTTCTCGGCCCTTCTCGGCAACATGATCTCCAATGACGGTGACGCATTGTTCCCGGCGATCGCCCTTGACGCGCGCGCCGCTGTCCTGGCAACGGTTTATTCAACAGTTCCTGCCCTGATTCTGGCCTATTCCTTCTTCTGGCTGGCCCCGGGATTCCTGAACTGATCACCGGGCCATCGCGCCCGGTCACTCTCTATCATCAATTCGACTCGTGCATCGGGTGATGACCCCGTCCGGGAATGAAACCATGCAAACAGGAACTGGCAGTGGCCTCAGTTCTTGCTGGCGTCCCAGCCCATCTTCCGCAAATTGTCACTCTGCAAAATCGTCAGTCATTGATATCATTGTGATGGCTCACAACAGAATAGCCATTCTGTCACTCCATTCTGTGGATGGAATGTCCCCGGGACCGCTCACGACCCCCGGCACTGTCAGGCGGCCTCTCTCCCGCGCCTCCGCTGCTTTCGCCGCCGCGTCCCGGCGGCCCAGGGAACACCGGCGGCCCGGCCACTCTGCACGACCCAATCCGGGGCACAGGCCTTAGGACCCGACCGTGCATCGGACCGGTGTAGAGCGTCAATCAACTTGCGAAGCTGCGACAATCAGGACGCGAGTCCCGGATATGGCCCCTACTGTGATCTGACTGGTCGGTTGCTTCCCTTCAATTTTCACAGCGGTGTCCCTAACCGGTTCACTCTTGCATCAGTGCTGCCATCCGTTCCGCATGGAGACCTTTGTCGTCCTTGGCACGCGGAGGCCGGAACACATTCAACAGGAAAACGGCCACAATCGTTGTGAACGCCACAATAGGGGCGAAAGCCAGTTGTGTGAGTTCTTCTGCATGTCCGTAGTGCCAGATGATTTGACACAGCAGAACGGCTTCCAGAGCGGCAAGCAGAAT
>JAPOSK010000192.1 GCA_026709725.1 Paracoccaceae bacterium
GGCCGGCTCGGCGAGATCCCCGCCGCGCCCACCTGATCCCGGACCCTCCCCGGACCCTCTCCCCCGGTCAGCCCGCACGCGGGCGGGGCCGGGCGGGTGGTTTCGCTGGCCGGGGCGGCCGGATCAGGCCAGCCCGCACGCGGGCGGGGCCGGGGGTCGGCGGCGGGCTGGCGGGCCCGGGGTGGAGAGATCCGGGGCGCGGGAATTCGGGAAGAATGGGCCCGCGGCGGATTCGGGCGATTGGGTCGCTGATTTGGGCATCTCTTCATATCTTGTCAAGAAGCGGCTTCTGCCTATATGATAACAGGAGTGCAGGAGTGACCGTTGGTGCCCTCGATTGTTCAATCGGTGGAACCTTGATCCACCGGCGACTCCGCCTTTGAAAGTCGGGAGCCGATATGTCGAAGATATATAAAATTGCCGTAACTGCGCACCCCCCTGACTGAACAGTATCACCTGTTTGACTGGCAGCAGATGCCATGGATGGGTAAATTCTGGGGAGAGGGGCACCCGATGATTCGAGGCGGACCAGATTCATCGGACAAGCCGGTCTCTTCGGATATCGCATGAAAGATACGGATGTGGAAAAGATCGACGCCCATCATCATTTCTGGCGTCTCGAACGCGGCGATTACGGGTGGCTGACATCTGACATGGGGGTGCTGTATCAGGACTATTTGCCCAATGACCTGACACCCTGCCTGCAGGAGAACGGTGTCGTCGGAACACTTCTCGTTCAGGCCGCACCCACAGAGGCAGAAACGCACTATCTGTTCGGGCTCGCCATGCAAACGGATTACATCCGCGGTGTTGTGGGCTGGATCGACTTTCAGGCGGAGGATGCTTCAGAGAGGGTCCGGCGGGTCGCTGAACACCCTCGGTGTATCGGTCTGCGTCCAATGTTGCAGGACATGCCGGATGCCACATGGATTCTGGCACGGGAACTTGCACCGGTGTTCGCGGCAATGGTGCAGGCCAATCTGACCTTTGATGCACTGATTCGGCCTCACCAGATCGGCCTGATTCATCAGCTGGCCGTTCGGTACCCTGTTCTGCGGATCGTCGTTGATCACTGTGCGAAACCGGCAATTGCCGCCCGTCAGTTCGATGAGTGGTCCGACCGGATTGGGAACCTTGCCGGTGAGGCGAATGTGTTCTGCAAATTCTCCGGTCTGACAACGGAAGCGGGTCCGGGCTGGACCGTTGTCACCCTTGATCGGTATTTCAAGCGCGTCTGGAACGTTTTTGGACCCGATCGCATTCTTTGGGGCAGTGACTGGCCGGTCTGCCTCGGAACCGCGAGCTATGCGGCATGGATCACAGCATCGGAGACGTTGACTCAGGACCTGCCCGTCCTTGAGCAACGCGCATTTTTCTCAACCAACGCACATCGGGCATACAAGATCTGAGTGGTGTAATGTCGCCCATAATGTCACTATGGCAATGGGAAATGATTGCATGGGACATGGGGGCGTAATGGGCGATCTTGACGGACAGAATACACTGATCACGGCAGCCGGTCAGGGAATCGGTCGTGCTGCGGCGACCGCATTGCGGAATGCAGGTGCCAATGTTCTGGCCACGGACATCAACCATTCCGCGCTCGAGAATATGGCTGCGGAGGGATTTGCCACCGCCCATCTTGATGTCTGCGACCGGGATGCGATTGACAGGCTGGTCGGGAAGAACGGTCCGTTTCAAATCCTCTTCAACTGTGCCGGCCTTGTCCACTCCGGCGCCCTCCTGGACATGCCGCCCGGTGATCTCGATGAGGCTCTGCGAATCAATGTGGTTGCCATGGTCGATGTCGCACGTGCCGTTCTGCCGGGCATGATTGAGGCGGGCGGTGGTGTCATTCTCAACATGTCATCTGTGGCATCCTCGCTGAAGGGCGTCCCAAATCGGACCGCCTATTCGATTTCAAAGGCTGCGGTGATCGCCCTGACGAAATGTGTTGCCGCCGATTACGTTGCTGACGGGATCCGCTGCAATGCAATCTGCCCGGGCACTGTGGATACTCCGTCACTCCGGGAGCGGATGCAGGCAGGTGGTGACTATGAGGCGGCGCGTCAGGCATTTGTGGCGCGTCAGCCCATGGGCCGGATCGGCACACCGGAAGAAATTGCAGATCTGGTCGTCTATCTTGCCGGGGCACGATTTGCGACTGGTCAAACCTTCATCATCGATGGCGGCTGGGCAATGTGATCATACAGAAGTGGGAGGATACCGGATATGAAATTCTGTCGTTATGGCGCGCCTGGAGCCGAAAAACCCGCACTGGTTGACAGCCGGGGCATGATCAGGGATCTCTCCGATCATATTCCTGACCTGATCGGCTCCGCGCTTGAGCCTCAAACGCTGGCTGATCTCGCAGGGCTTGAGAGTGCCGCATTGCCCGAAATCAATCCTGGTGTGCGCCTGGGACCTCCCGTGAGTGGTGTCGGGAAATTTGTCTGCATTGGTCTCAATTACGCGGATCATGCAAAAGAAAGCGGTCTGCCGCCCCCGGATGAGCCTGTCATCTTCATGAAAGCCACCTCGTCGATTGTGGGACCAAACGACCCAATTGTGCTCCCCAAGGGATCTGGGAAGACTGACTGGGAAGTCGAACTCGGGATCATCATTGGACGCCTGGCAAAAGACATCGCTGCAAGCGAGGCGATGGCTCATATCGCCGGATACTGTATCGTGAATGATGTCTCTGAACGTGCATTCCAGCTCGAACGACAGGGTCAGTGGACGAAGGGAAAATCAGCGGACAGTTTCGGACCTGTTGGTCCATGGCTGGTGACAACGGATGACATTCCCGACCCGCAAGACCTCGATCTCTGGCTCACGGTCAATGGTCGGACGATGCAAAACGGTTCAACGCGAACCATGATCTTCGGCATCGCCGAGATTGTGGCATATGTCAGTCAGTTTATGTCATTGCAGCCAGGCGATATCATCTCGACAGGAACGCCGCCGGGTGTGGGGATGGGGCAGACTCCTCCCCACTATCTCAGGGCCGGGGACAGAGTTGAGCTCGGCATTGAAGGGCTGGGGCAGCAGAGCCAGATGGTTGAGGCCTCTGCATGACGACAATTGTGGATATGGAAGTGCTTGACCTGCGCTTCCCGACGTCGGAGCACCTTGATGGGTCCGATGCGATGAATCCCGATCCGAATTACTCAGCTGCCTATGTCATTCTCAAGACCGACGACGCCAACCTTGAAGGTCATGGTCTGACCTTCACCATCGGACGGGGCAATGAGATCTGCTGTGCTGCCATCTCTGCCATGCGCCACCTTCTGGTCGGCTTGACGCTCAAGGAGTTTTGCGCCCGGCCCGGCAGGGTCTGGCGGCAATTGACTGGCGATAGTCAGCTTCGGTGGATTGGCCCCGACAAAGGTGCGATCCATCTTGCAACCGGAGCGGTTGTCAATGCGTTGTGGGATCTGAGAGGGCGTGCCGAGGGCAAGCCTGTTTGGCGCCTGGTTGCCGAAATGGCAGCCGAAGACATCGTGGATATCGTTGACTTTCGTTATCTTACAGATTGCCTGACCCGGGATGAGGCACTGGCCATCCTCACGCGCACGGCAGGGGGCAAGGATGATCGAATTGCCGATCTCCGGACCACAGGCTACCCGTCTTACACAACTTCGGCTGGCTGGCTGGGCTATCCCGATGACAAGATGCGGCGACTGTGTCGTGAAGCAAGGGAGCAGGGCTTCAGCACAGTGAAGATGAAGGTCGGTCGCAACCGTGACGATGATCGGCGACGCTTGCATATTGCCCGTGAGGAGCTGGGGGCGGATGTCCGGATCATGATTGATGCCAATCAGGTCTGGGAGGTCGGGGAGGCGATCGAGTGGGTCAATGACCTTGCCTTTGCCAATCCCTACTTCATTGAAGAGCCGACAAGCCCTGATGATATCCTTGGCCACAAAAAGATACGCAATGCCATCGCGCCAATCAAGGTTGCCACCGGTGAGATGTGTCAGAATCGCATCCTGTTCAAACAGTTCATTGCGAGCGGAGCGATTGATATTGTTCAGATTGATGCCTGCCGACTTGGTGGGCTGAATGAGGTTCTGGCCGTTCTGCTGCTCGCCGCCAAATACAATCTGCCGGTCTGGCCACACGCCGGTGGTGTCGGTTTATGCGAGTATGTCCAGCATCTGTCGATGATTGACTATGTTGCTGTGTCGGGAACAAAACAGGACCGCGTCATTGAGTATGTCGACCATCTGCATGAACACTTCCGGTTCCCCTGCACGATCCGGGATGGTGCATACATGCCGCCAGATACTCCGGGTTTCTCGATCGAGATCCTGCCTGAAAGTCGAAACACATATCTGTTTTGTGCCTGAATCTGCCCACGCTCCCTCACGTCCGGCTCTGAGACACGACACCTGTGAGGCAGTCCCCTCGGAAGCCCTGCCCTCGACATGGAATCGGCTTCCACGCTGACCGGATGGCCGCCCTGGGAACACTCGTTATTGATACAGACTCGACGGGGATCGTCTGATGGTTGAATTGCTGTTGCAGAACCGTTTGCTTTCCGCCCTCTTCGGCAACCCGGAAATCGTAAAGTTGAATATTCTGGAAGTGAAGGATCTGCAGATCTTCTTCGATATCGGTGATCGGGTTGAATTTGATCACAAGGGACATCATCAACATGTCGGCATCGTGGACCGACTCAATCCCAGGGCTGCGGTCATTGACTGTGGCAGTGCGGGAAAGTGGCGGGTCAGCTAATCCGCGCTCCGTCATCTGGATGAATCTGTTGAGGCCAGCCGGCAGCTGCGGGCACAAAGATTGTGGACAGTGGCCCAGCGTTCACATGATCTGATGGGCAGGCACGGTTT
>JAPOSK010000424.1 GCA_026709725.1 Paracoccaceae bacterium
TGCGGTGTCCCCATCTCGCCGCCCATGTCCTCGGGCGGGTCCCGCCCCGCCTGCCGGTGGACCTTGCGGAGCGGGACCCCGCATGATCATGTGCGGAGACCCTCTCTCGTGGAAACCTGCGCCGATGAGGGTGTTGCGGGCCCCTGCCTGCGGGCGGCGCACTTCATCCGTGCGGGCGAGACGGCAGGGCGGGGCCCGGGGACCGCAGGCGGCGGTGCACCCGCACCGGCCCCCGGTGCGGGCCTGAATGCCGACGGGTCTGCAGACCACCGGGTGGGCGGAGAACGCGTTCGGAGGGGCCCCTGTCCGGAGAATCCCCGGGTGACAAGCGACTGTCCGCGCGTCTGGTGAAGAGCGCAGCCCTGCCGGCGGCGCATCCGGGGCAGACGATCAATGCATCACCGGCGGCCGAGGGCAGCGCCGTCGCCGGCTTCTGCCGCATGATCGAGGCCCCGGCCGAATCGGAGGTCACCGTCCCCAACATCCTCGCCCCGCACCGGGCGCGCACGGTCCAGCGGCTTCGCGGGCAGAAGACCGTCCCGGTCATCCAGGACGGCACCGATCCGGGCTTCTCCCGCCGCCCCCACTGCGATGGGCTGCAGATCATCGGCAGGAACCAGACAGCGGCCACCGCACTGGGCCTGCATCTGCATGCGACACTGGCGGTGACAGAAACCGGCCTGCCGCCCGGTCTCTGCAGCTCGGCTTCGATGCGCAGAAGCGGGGACCACAGGGGGCGGGGAAGGGGACGCAGGGGCCGACCCGCACCGCAGGACCGCCCGCCGGCTTGATGCCCATCATGGGATCGGGGGCTTCCGCGATGCCAATGCCGCCCTGCGCGAGGCTGGTGGCCGGACCCGGGTGATCACCGCCCTCGACCGGGAAGCCGACATGTTCGCGATGTTCGCCCTGCAGCGCCGGCGCCCGCGCCGCCGCCTGCCGGTCCGGGCCAGACACAACCGCACCCCGGCGCCCGATGGGACGGACAGGGGCAATGGGGAGAGTGCAGGCCGGAGGACACTGTTCGATGTCCTGTCCGGCGGCCCGCCCGCCGGCATGATCGACATTGAAGTCGAGGGGCTGACCGAGCGGCGGAAGTCAGCCGGGAGGAAGGCCCGCCCCGCCAGGAGGACGCGCCCGGCAGGCTGCGGGATCCGCCCCCGGTGTTCAATCTGGGGCGCGTTGTCCTGCCTGCCCCCGGACACGATGCCCGGTCGATCCCTGACCCCATGGCCGTCTCCGGTGTGCATGTCCGGGAGATCGCACCGCCCGATGATGAAGCCCCGATCCGGTGGGTCCTGCTGACCACCCTCCCTGTCAGGACCGCAGGGGAAGCGGTCGGGATCGTCGGCCGCTCTCGCCGGCGCTGGCGCGTGGAGGATGTCTTCCGGGTGCTCAAATCCGGCTGCCGGGTCGAGCATCCTCTGTTCCGGGAGGCCGAGCGGCTGCAGCGGGCCCCTCCGTCAATGGGGTGACCGGCCGTCAATGGGGTGACCGGCCGTCAATGGGGTGATCGCCTGGCGCCCGGTTCCTGCACTGTGGGGTCATGACCCTGCCCGGCCGGGGGCGCCTGACTGCGACCCGGCGCTGATGTTCACCGATGATGAGATCCGCTTCCTTGATGACTATGCGGGCGAACGGGAACTGACAGCACCACGGCGCCTCGGTGATGCCGTCGCCCGCGCGGCCCATCCCGGTGGCGAGCGTGACCGGAGGCATGATCCCGGGCGCACCATCACATCATGGGCCGGGGCACCCGATCATGTGGCACGGCCAGAGCCGGCCGACCCGTGCGGCCCTGGGGCATGGAATCGGGTTCAGGGCCGGCCAGAGAGCCGCGCTGCGGGCGGCATCATCGCCCCGTTGTCACGCAGAGTTGTGGCCACTCGGCAGGGCTTGGCTATTCCATTTTGCTGTTCGTTTACGAGAAATCGGGCAATCAGGAAACGGAGACAGCTAGGTTGAACATTGTCTGCACGGCATTCATCAACAAGGAACGCACTGCCGATTATCAGATCACTCGTGGCATTCGGGAAATTCTGGATCGTGACGGGAATACGGATGACCTGTTTGCGCTTATCAGGGACAAGAATCTTCCTGTTGACGATGTTCAGGCATGGAGTCTTGTCGAGGAACTGATCTCGAATCCGCCTGAACTCGGATATCTCGCTATCTCCAACGCGCAGCAATGGCGGCTTCAATATTCTCGCATCATCAATGTTGCTGGTGATGTTGATGGCATCGAGCGCGTCACATGAATTCAAGAGTCGAATTCGGAGACTTTCAGACACCGGACGAATTGTGCCAACAGGTTTGCGGCGTCATTGCACATTCGGGTTTATCCCCGGCTTCTATTGTCGAACCTACTTGCGGCAAGGGTTCCTTCCTTCGCGCAAGTGTACAGGCTTTCCCCGATTGCAGGTCAATTCTCGGATTTGAAGTCAATCCGGTATATGCAGATGAAGCTGTAGATGGTGTGTCAGTTACTCAAGCAGACTTTTTCGCGACCAACTGGGCAGATGTTTTGGGGAATCTGCCAGAACCTGTTCTTGGAATCGGAAATCCTCCGTGGGTCACGAATTCGGCAATCGGATCCTTGAACGGCTCCAACCTGCCTGAAAAGTCCAATTTCCTGAACATGACAGGCATGGACGCCATAACGGGCAAGAGCAATTTCGACATATCCGAATGGATGGTGTTTCACCTGCTTGAGACGCTTTCGGAACGGCAAGCAATGCTGGCCATGTTATGCAAGACCACTGTTGCGCGAAAGGTGCTCAGGCGTGCATGGAAATCCGGCTTGCAGATCGGAGAAGTATCCGTGCGATTGATTGATGCACTCAATCATTTTGGCGCGGCAGTGGATGCTTGTTTGCTTGTGTGTGATTTACGCAAAGCTACCAGCTAGGAGTGTGCCGTATATCAGTCTTTGGAGTGTGATGTACCGTCTTCCGTATTTGCGCTACTGAACGGCGGTTTGTTGAGCAATGCGCGGGAAGCAGAAGTTTACGCAAGCCTGGAAGGCACGTCGCCGCTTAAATGGCGATCTGGTGTCAAGCATGACTGTTCAAAGGTCATGGAACTGAAATCATTTGGCGGAAAGTTTCAGAACGGACTGGGCGAACCTGTCGAGATTGAAGATGTTTTTGTCTACCCGATGTTAAAGAGTTCCGAATTGGCAAAATCAGGATCGCTGACAGTTCGCCATATGCTTGTAACGCAGCAATTCGTGGGCGAAGACACTGCACGGATTGAAATCGATGCTCCGGCCACATGGCGTTATCTGCAAGCGCATGGCCATTACATGGACAAGCGCACAAGCACAATTTACAGAAACCGCCCACGCTTTTCTGTATTCGGAGTCGGACCGTATGCCTTTGCGCCTTGGAAGGTAGCCATATCCGGCTTTTATAAGCGTTTGGAATTCAGCGTCATCGGGCCTGTAGACGGCAAGCCTGTTGTTCTTGATGATACTTGCTATTTCTTGCCATTTGTTTCCAAGGATGAGGCAGAGACGGTCAAGACCGTGCTGCATTCTCAACCAGCAATGAGGTTCTTGCGATCTCGCGTGTTCTGGGATTCCAAGCGACCAATCACAGCAGGGTTATTGCGAAGTCTCAACTTGGCGGCTCTGGCAGCGCAACTGGATACGTCACTACCGCCGTCCTATGAAGAGGAGATGTTCAAATGAGCAAAGGACCGTGGATGCGTATTGATCCTGACGTTGACCTGAAGGGTGCAACGCCGGAGAAGCTGGCGGCAGCGCTTCTGCGAAAGGTTGGGAAGCCCGTTGTCCGCAACGAGGTCGCGCCAGAGAAGCCGCTCGCCGACAAGCCGGGCGACAGTATCCCGCATTTGCGCAAGGGTTCCTGAATTGCGGATGTTGTGCTTTCCGGCAAACTCGGAGACGTAACGTTGCAGATGCTTGAGGCTGATCTTGTGGAATGTTCCGCCATGAGCGCGCTTGAGCATGGCCCGGAAGGACTCGATCCCGTTGGCGTGTGCCATCTCCCAGACATACTCGCCGACGCTGTGCCTGACACTTTCATGCAAGCGGTCCATGCCCTTGTAGGCTGCCGCGTCATCAGTGCAGACCGTTGCATCTTCGGCAGTATTCTCCTCAACAAAATTCTGAAGCGTTTCCGCGTCGGTTTCCACGATTACTTCAGCGCGAACCTGATTCGTCTCCCGGTCCTTGATGCCGACAACGGCTGTCTTGCCGACAGCACCACGGCTCGTCAGTTCCTTCCGCTTCGCATTCGACATGTTCTTTCGCTTCCCGCCAAAGTAGGTTTCGTCAACTTCTGCCGGACCGTCAAAAGGCTGGCTGTCATCATAACCCCACGCCTTCCGAATGCGATGCATCATGAACCATGCCGTAGGCTGCGAAACGCCAAGGTCACGTTGCAGCTTCATGCTGGAAACGCTTTTGAGGCTGGTCAGGCACAGGTAGATGGCGATTGCCCACTTGCGCAGCGGGATTTTCGACGATTGCATGGCTGTCCCGGTCTTCACCGAGAAGTACGACCGACAATCCTTGCACCAGTAAGGCATGGGCTTGGCATTCGGAACTTCCCGCGTATGAAGAGAGCCACACTTCGGGCAATACCGACCGTTAGGCCAGATCACCGACTCGAACCACGCCGTGGCGGCGGATTCAGTCGGGAACATGTCCATCAGTTCAACAATGGTCATTCCCTTGCGATGGTATTTTCCAGGTACCATTTCAAACCTCCTCTCCACACGATAAATATAGGGAGGCAGAGAGGGTTTGTCAAGTTATCTTTTTAATTCACCTTGTTAGTATACTCTGCAGGAAGATAACGGGCAGACTCGGAATAG